>CALAEG010000001.1 GCA_937890965.1 uncultured Caulobacteraceae bacterium
ATTCAGTGCGGCTCGAAAGTCTCGCCGCGATCAGCAATTGGATCGAGTAGTGTCGCGCCGTCAGAGCGGAAGGCGACTTGATTGGTCCGCGCTCGGAACGGGTGCCGACGCCCCATTAATTGCTAGCATTTATGGCGACTGGAGCATGCGCCTTAGTCCCGGTGACCGTTCAGCTCTGCTGGGTTGTGCGGTGTCAGGACTTGAGCTCTTCTGAGTTGTGGACACGGATCAAGCGTCGGATCACCGCTGCGTCAATAAATCTCCCTGTTAAGTGCAGAAAATTCCCCTGTTATTTCCCTGTTAGGACGCATTTATTTCCCTGTTTTATTCCCTGTTCTCGCCCCCGCTTGGGCTCCGATTAGCGCCATTTCCCCACCGAATACCGCGAGTTAGTCCCCAGCCGAACGCGATGTCGGAAAAGTCGCGACGAATGAAAGAGCCGAAAATTGGGGTTTTAGGCGAAACCGTACATGGTCGGGACCGCCCGGAGACTCGGGCCAATTTGGGGCGCGAAACGGCCAGTTTCGGGCGCCGCGATAGGCGCCGCCAGTACGGATTGGCGGCCAAATGCACCGCCTTTTCGGGGCACTGAGAGCCCGGCATTCTCAAGAGCAAATTGAATGGGACTGCGTGGCGGCCAGGACGGGACTCGAACCCATGACCTTCGGTTTAGGAAACCGCTGCTCTATCCTGCTGAGCTACCCGGCCGCGACGGTGCGGTCATAGCGCAAAGGACGGGGCGTTGCGAAGGCTGCTCGTGGCATGGGTTGCGATCGCGCTTGGCTTGGTCGGATGCGGCGAGGGCGGCGCGCTCGACCGGCTGGCCGCGGGCGAACGCGGCAAGGTGGTCTCGGTCGCCTCAGGTGATGAACTGGTGCTGGACAACGGCCTCGACGTTCGGCTGTCGGGCATCGAGGCGCCGTGGATGGACGAGCCGGGCGGCGCCGGGTCGCAGGCCGATTTGAGCCGACTGGTGCTCGGTCGCCAGGTGCAGCTCTTCTATGGCGGCGCGCGGCGCGATCCGCGCGGCCGCGCGCTGGCCCAGGTGCGGCTGGTCGATGGGCGGATATGGGTCGAGGCGGCCCTGCTGCGCGACGGCTGGGCGCGGGCGCGCACCTTCGCCGACAATCGCGCCCTGGCCGCGGCCATGTTCGACGACGAGGCGCGAGCTCGCAAGGCCAGGCGCGGCCTATGGGCGATGCCGGACTATGAGGTGCGGCTGCCGCAGGAGGTGACCCGCGACACCCACGGCTACCAGATCGTCGAGGGCCGGGTGGCCAGCGTGACCACGGCCAGAAGCGGAACCTATCTGGACTTCAGCAAGGATCACTCCGGCTTCGCGGCCGTGATCGATCCGCACGCGGTTGGTGACCTGACAGCGGCCGGAATGGCGCCGGCCAGCCTGGCCGGGCGCTTAATCCGGGTGCGGGGCATGATCGGCTGGGACGGCCAGATGCGGATCGACCATCCCGAGCCGATTGAGTTGCTCAAGGACCGCTAGGCGGCTTTCTGCAGCGACTTGTTGAGGATGCCGATGGCGGCGTCGCGGTCGATCTGCTCGATGGCGGCCACTTCGCGCGCCATGCGGTCCAACGCCGATTCGTAGAGCTGACGCTCGGAATAGGACTGTTCGGGCTGGTTCTCGGCGCGGTGCAGGTCGCGCACCACCTCGGCGATCGAGATCAGGTCGCCGGAGTTGATCTTGGCTTCGTATTCCTGGGCGCGACGGCTCCACATGGTGCGCTTGATGCGCGCGCGGCCCTTCAGCGTGGTCAGGGCTTGCGTCACCACCAGGCCGGCGGCGAGCGCGCGCAGGCCGGCGGTCTTGGCCTTCTTGGTCGGGACGCGCAGGGTCATCTTCTCATGGTCGAAGGTGATCACATAGACTTCGAGGGTGAGGCCGGCGACTTCCTGGTTCTCGATTCCCACCACCGTGCCGACGCCGTGCGCCGGATAGACGACGTGATCGCCAAGGGAAAAATCGTGAGCGCTCTTGTTCATCTTTGTCCTCTCAAAGTCCGTTGGGCCCCACCAGGGCCGGGACCATCCTTAAGCCGCCACGGGCAAAGCGCCGCGCCCGCAAGGGCAGCGGGCGGCGCAGAACCCGGTTCACGAATATCGTTTACGACACCCTTCGCCTTCGATCAGGCGCGCGTCAGCTAGGACGGCTATTCTTCAACCAAGACGCCAAAGCGCGACCCGCACCCCACGTCAGTTGCAATAGTATCACAAAAATGAACGCGATGAAAGGGTTGCGAGGTGGCGGGCCTCAGCGTCACGAGCCCTTGCCGGGTTTTTCGCTGAAGTATTTGTCGAACTTGTCGGTCTCGCGCTCGAAGTCGTCGGCATCGGCGGGCGGTACGCCCTTCAGCGTGATGTTTGGCCACACCTTGGCGTATTCCGTATTTATCTTCAGCCACTTGCCGTCGGGCTCGTCCTCGGTGTCTGGCTTGATCGCATCCACAGGGCATTCGGGCTCGCAGACGCCGCAGTCGATGCACTCGTCCGGATGGATGGCCAGGAAATTCTCACCCTCATAGAAGCAGTCGACCGGGCACACCTCCACGCAGTCCATGTATTTGCACTTAATGCATGCATCCATGACGATGTAGGTCATCGAGAACTCGTCTAAAGGCCGGCCAGGCGGGAGCCGCGTCTATTTGGGGGATGCACGGCGCTTGTCAATGCGCAGTCTGCTCATCGCCCGGTGAGGGATTCTGTAACGGGGCGTAGAGGCCCCTGGCCTCGTCCGGCGGTCCGCGCCGCTCGCCAAGCTGTTCCACCCTGACCGCGATCAGCCGGCCACCGAGCGCGAAGACCAGCCTGTCGCCGGGTTTCAGGCTGCGACCGGGTTTGTCGATCCGGCTCTCGGCCGGCCCGCGCGTCAGACGCACCCGGCCGGTCTCGACAAAGCGGGCGGCCAGCGAGCGGGTCTTGAAAAACCGCGCACGCCAGAGCCAGACGTCGACGCGGCAGGCCCCCGTCTCGTTCATCCCGTCTCGCTCATGAGGCGGCGGCGCGGCGCGGGCGCTTGCGCCTGGGCCGGCGCTTGGCCGGCGGGGTGAGGGCGGCCAGGGCGGCGAAGGGCGAGGCGGCCGGCGCGGCCTTGGCCTCGCGCGGCTTTTGCGGCGCTTGCCGCCGCCACGCGGAGGCGTCGTCCGAGGCGGTTTTGCGAGCGCGCAGATAGCCAAGGCCGCGCAGGATCTGCTCGGTCTCGGGTCGGCTCCAGCCCAAGGTGGCGATGGCGGCGTCATCCAGGGCCGCGGCCCCCGATATGCGTGGCGCGGCGCGCAACAGATCGTCCAGCTTTTCCAGCGCCTCCACCGGTGCGGCCACGCCGCCGACGGCGCGCAGGCCCAGCGCCGCGAGCGCGGTCGCCGACGGCGCGGGCTCCGGCAGGACGACGACAGCGCCGGTCATGGGCCGCCAGTCCGGCGACCAGAGCGCGGCGAAGGCGGCGGTGAAGTCGAGCGCATCGGCCGCGAGCAGCTGCGGCAGGAAGAGGCTGAAGGCGCCGAACCGCACGCCGAAGCCGCGCAATATGCGCCGCTCGACCTGGCTGAGCGCTCGCACGTCGACCTCGACGGGGCCACGGTCGATGAGGCCGCCGGCCTCGACCAGCCGATAGGCCAGGCCGCGGGCCAGGCCCTTGATGCGTCCCTCCGACACTGCCGATTTGAGCGCCCGCAGCGGCCGCAAGCGCCGCGCGGCCTCCGCCGCGACGAAAGCCTCCAGCCGCCGCACCGCCCGCTCCCGCGCTGGCGGCGGGCCGAGTTCGCCCAGCAGGCGCACGCGCGGCGAAAATGGCCCGCCGCCGTTCAGCTGGCCTGTCGCCTGGCCGCGCCAGAGCAGCATGCCGGTGGGTAGGATGGAAAAGGCATCGTCAGCTTCCGCCGCCAGTCGGCCGAGCCTGCGCGCGACCTCGGGCCCGATGGCGCGCTCGGCGGCGGCGCGCAGGGCCTTGTCCTCCAGCGCACTCGCGCCCCGCGCCGGGTCGAAGTGGGCGCCGATGAGCCGGCCGACAAAGTGACCCTCGACGGTGACCGCCCCGTCGGCGGCGATCCCGGCCATCAGCGTGTCGCTGACGTTCAGACCGCGCATCAGGGCGCTGGTGCGCCGGTCGATGAACCGCTGCATCAGCCGCTCGTGCAGGGTGTCGGAGAGGCGGTCCTCCAGCCCGTGGGTGCGGCCCTGCCAATGGGCCGGATCGCGCAGCCAGTCGGAGCGGTTGGCGACATAGGCCAGCGTGCGCACGCTGGCCAGCCGAGCCGACAGGGCGTCGATGTCGCCGTCCAGCCGGTCGAGGCCGCGGAACTGGCCCTCGACCCAGTCCTCGGGGATGCGGCGGTCGCGCTCGGTCAGGTGCTGGAAGACGGTGTAGGCAAACCGGGTGTGGTCTTCCAAGGTGGTCTTGCGGAAGTCCGGCGTCTGGCAGACGTCCCAGAGCCTGGCGAGATTCGAGCGGTCCTTGGCGCGCCGCCGGATGTCGTCGTCTTCGGCCAGCTTGTTCAGCACCGTCTCGTCCAGGCTTTCCTCCGACAGTTTCAGGCCCGCCCTCGGCGGCGGCGCGGCCAGTGATCGCTGCAGCTCGGTCAGCGAATCGAAGTCGAGCCGGCTGTTGCGCCACTCGGCGGCGATCACCGGCTCGAAGGCGTGGCTCTCCACCTGGGCGGCCAGGTCGGGGTCGATGTCCGGGCAGTCGCCGGTGACCCCGAAGGTCCCGTCGCGCAGATAGCGGCCGGCGCGCCCGGCGATCTGGCCGATCTCCTGGGCCGCCAGCCAGCGGGTGCGTCGCCCGTCGAACTTGCGCAGGCCCGCAAAGGCCACATGGTCCAGATCCATGTTCAGGCCCATGCCGATGGCGTCGGTGGCGACCAGGAAGTCCACCTCGCCGGACTGGAAGAGGGCGACCTGGGCGTTGCGTGTGCGCGGGCTGAGCGAGCCCATCACCACCGCCGCCCCGCCCCGCTGGCGGCGGATCAGCTCGGCGATGGCGTAGACGGCTTCGGCCGAAAAGCCGACCACGGCTGAGCGCCTGGGCAGGCGGCTGAGCTTGCGCGGGCCGTCATAGGTCAGGCGCGAGAAGCGTTCGCGCCCGACGATCTCGGCGTCGGGACAGAGGCGGCGGATCAGGGGCGCCATCGTGCCGGCGCCCAGCAGCATGGTCTCGGCCTTGCCGCGGGCGTGCAGCAGACGGTCGGTGAAGACGTGGCCGCGCTCGGGATAGGCGGCCAGCTGGATCTCGTCGACGGCGAGGAACTCGACCGCCCGGTCGAGCGGCATGGCCTCGACCGTCGCCACGTAATATTGCGGCCGGGGCGGGATGATCTTTTCCTCGCCGGTGATCAGGGCGACCGATCGCACGCCGCGCGCCTTGACCACCCGGTCGTAGATCTCGCGGGCCAACAGGCGCAGCGGCAGGCCGATCATGCCGGAGGCGTGGCCCAGCATGCGCTCGACCGCCAGATGGGTCTTGCCGGTATTGGTGGGGCCCAGCACGGCGACCAGCCGCGACGGCGCCGGCCCAGGCGAACGCACGCTCATGGACTTAAGGTGGAGGATTCCACCGCCGCGGACAAGCGGGTCCGGCGGTTTGGCCGGCGCATTAATGAGGGTGGTAAACGCTTAAGAACGCTGGCGAAACGAATCAGGTCCGAATCGGCGACCTCCGCTGATTCGGCCTTTGTTCCCTACGAGATATGGTAGCCGCGGCCAAGCTAGGCACAAGCCTCAAGGCTTCGGCCGCTGCCCCGAAACGCTCACTCTCTTCAGCGCGATATTGGCGTGGCCGATCACCGTGTCGGCGTGAATATTGGCGACCACCCAGGGACCGTCGGCGCCCATCTGGCCGAAAACCATGGTGATCGGGCTGGTCAGGCCCTGGTTGCGCTGGTCGGGTGGCTTGGGCTTGAAGCCGGCGACCTCGGTGAAGCGGATCGTGCATTCAGCGCCGTGCGTCAGGCCCATGGATTTGTCGTCGCTGGTCAGGTTGGCCGGCTCGGCGTGGCCGAAATCGAGCTCATAGAGCTGCTTGCCGTCGAAGAACCGGTCGGGGCCGCGGCAGATGGCCTGCGGCCCCGCCGCGACCGCGACGCGCACGAACTGGGTCAGGGGATCGGTGGCGGCGAGCTTCTGGGCGAGAGTCGCGGGCGGCTTGCCGAGGTCGAAATAGGGCGGGGTGGACGCCACCTGCACATCGGCACGGCTCCAATTGACATGGACGTGGCGAACCCGCTTGCCGTCATGGTGGATGTAGCTGAAGGCGCCCGGATAGGCCTGACCGTCCTCGCCGGTGCGGCCTTGGCTCTCCGCGTCGATATCGACCCGCTTCAGCGCGCGCAGGATGCCATAGCTCTTCATCGAGATGTTTGCGCCGAAGCCGCCAGGCGTCGAATGGCCCTCGGCATGCACGACCAGAACCTTCACCGGCACCAGATTCAGCGGATAGAGGGTGCCGTCATAGTCCAGGCTCATCTTCAGTGGCGCGGGCGGCTGGGCCAGGGCCGGGCCGGCGAGGGACAGGGCCAGCGCGCCGACAAGGGCCAATCGGGCTTTCATTTTGAAGGCTCCTTTAAGAGGTTGACCCGGAGGCGGGACGTCCTGACCGCGGCGCGCGGCGAATTTGCGGCGGCGTCCTTGGTCTTGACGCAACAAGCGGCCTTCGCCTATACCGCCCGCTCTTCGGCCGAGGCTAGCTCCACGGCCAAAAACGCTTTGCCCCAAGAAGGTTTCCTCAAATGTCGCGGCGTTGCGAACTCACGGGCGTCGGACCGATGGTCGGGCACAATGTGAGTCACTCGAACATGAAGTCCAAGCGCCGCTTTCTGCCGGCGCTGAAAACCATTCGCCTGCAGTCCGATGCGCTGGGCCAGGGTTTCAACCTGCGCATCACTAATGCGGCCCTGCGCACGCTGGATTTCCGCGGCGGTCTCGACCCCTATCTGGTCAAGGCGCGCGACGACCAACTCTCCGCCCGCGCCCGCAAGATCAAGCGCCAGGTCAAGGCCAAGCTGGCCGTGGCCGTCGCCGCGCCGGCCTAAGAATTCGACGCATCTGCGTACTTCTCGAGCCCCTCTTTGGGGGCTGGAAAAGCGCGCCCGAATCCCCGCCGTCATGGCCCGGCTTGTCCGGGCCACCCATGATCGACTTCGAATGTGAGTGTTCATGGGTCCCGGCATTCCGCCGCTTCGAGTCTACAGCGGGGGATGACGGTTTACGTTGCGACCCTATTTCAGCTTTTCGTCGAACAGTTTCAGCATTTCGCGCCAGTGCCGCTCGGACGCAGCCTCGTTGTAGGCGGGCATGTCGGGCGGGGCGTAGCCGTGCTTGGCGCCGGCATAGATCTCCACCGTGTTCTCGACCCCGGCGGCGGTGAGCGCCTCGCGCAGGCGGTCGGCCTGCTCGGGCGGGAAGCCGGCGTCCTCGTCGGCGCCGCCGACATAGACCTTGGCCTTGATCTTCGGCGCCAGCAGATGCGGGCTGTCCGGCGCATCGGTGGCCAAGCGGCCGCCATGGAAGCCGGCGGAGGCGATGACACGATCGGGATAGTCGCCGGCGGCGCGCAAGGACAGGCCGCCGCCCATGCAATAGCCGGTGATCCCGACCTTATCGCCCTTCACCTCGGGCTGTTTGGCCAGCCAGTCGAGGAAGGCGCCGGTGTCGCGGGTCGAGCGCACCGGGTCGGTCGAGGCCATGAACTTGCCGAAGATGGCCCGGCGGGACTCCTCGTCCTTGAAGGCCTCGGCCATGTTGATCGGCGCGTAGGGGCCGGCGCGCCAGAACATGTCGGGCAGCAGCACGAAATAGCCGTTGCTCGCCAGCCGCTCGCACATCTGGAACAGGGCCGGCCGGATCGCCGGGGCGTCCATGAAGAAGATCACCGCCGGCCAGGGGCCCTTGCCATCGGGATGGAAGCTGTAGGCTCGAGCGTCGCCGTCGGGGGTTGGAATCGCAACCTCTTGCATCGCCTGAAATCCTTGTTCGTCTAATCCGCCAATAACTCCCGCCCCGCCGCCTTGACGTCGGTGCAGCCGGTAAGCGCCAAAGCGACCAGCATTTCGCTGCGCATGACTGAAATCACGTGAGAGACGCCGGCCTCGCCGCGCGCGCCAAGCGCCCAGGCCCAGGCGCGGCCGATCAGGCAGGCGTCCGCCCCCGAGGCCAGGGCCTTGATCACGTCGAGGCCGGAGCGGACGCCGCCGTCCAGCAAGAGGGTCATGTCGTCGCCGACCGCGTCCTTGATCGCCGGCATCACCGAGATGGTCGAGGGCGCCCCGTCCAGCTGGCGGCCGCCGTGGTTGGAGACCACGATGCCATCGACGCCGGCCCGCACCGCCTCGCGCGCGTCGTCGGGATCGAGAATGCCCTTGATCACGATCGGGCCGGCCCAGTGCTGGCGCACCCAGGCGATGTCGTCCCAGGTGATCGAGGCGTCGAAATTCCGCCCGATCCAGCCCCAGAAGTCGCCCAGCCCCTTGGCCTCGGGCACGGCGGCGGCGATGTTGCCGAAGGTGTGCGGCGTGCCGTTGATCTGCACGTCCCACAGCCAGTCCGGGTGGGTGATGCCGTCCCAGACCCGCTTCAGGCCGGCGAAGGCCTGGGGCGGCCCGGAAAGACCGCTGCGCATGTCGCGATAGCGCGTGCCGGGCACCGGCAGGTCGACGGTGAACAAAAGCACCGGGCATTTGGCGGCGGTGGCGCGGGCGAGGTACTCGACCATGAAGCCGCGGTCCTTCAGCATGTAGAGCTGGAACCAGGGCGGCGCGACCTTGGCCACCTCGTCGACGTCGCAGATGGTCAGGGACGAGAGGCAGAAGGGAATGCCGGCCGCCTTGGCCGCCCGCGCCGCCTGGGTCTCGCCGCGGCGGGCATACATGCCGGCCATGCCGATGGGACCGAGCAGCAGCGGCATGTTCAGCGACTGGCCGAACAGCTCGGTCTTCAGCGAGATCTTCGAGACGTCCTTCAGGATGCGCTGGCGCAGACGCAAGGCCTGGAAGTCGGCGGTATTGGCCGCCAGGGTCTGTTCGGCATAGGCCGCGCCATCAACGTAATCGAACAGGATTTTCGGCAGTCTGCGCCGCGCCGCCTCGCGATAGTCGGCGACATTGACCGGCCGGCTCAACGCAGCGCCTCGGCGACGTCGCGCGCGGTGGTGCGGCGCGGAGCCGGCGGCGGGGTCGGCTGCATCGAGGGCGGCGGCTGCAGATTGGCGCCCATGCGGCCGTGCTTCTTGGGCTCTTCGTCGAACAGCTCGGCCAGCTGGTCGGTGATCACGCCGCCCAACTGCTCGACATCGACGATGGTCACCGCGCGGCGATAATAGCGGCGCACGTCGTGGCCGATGCCGATGGCGATCAGCTCCACCGGCGAGTTGTTCTCGATCTCGGAAATCACGGCGCGCAGGTGCCGCTCGAGATAGTGGCCGGAATTGACCGACAGGGTGGAGTCGTCCACCGGCGCGCCGTCGGAAATGACCATCAGGATGCGCCGCTGCTCGGTGCGGCCGATCAGCCGGTGGTGGGCCCAGAGCAGGGCCTCGCCGTCGATATTCTCCTTGAGCAGCCCCTCGCGCATCATCAGGCCGAGATTGCGCCGCGCGCGCCGCCAGGGGGCGTCGGCGGACTTGTAGATGATGTGGCGCAGGTCGTTCAGCCGGCCGGGCGCCGGCGGCTTGCCGGCCTTCAGCCAGTCCTCGCGGGTCAGGCCGCCCTTCCAGGCGCGTGTGGTGAAGCCGAGGATCTCGGTCTTGACCGCGCAGCGCTCGAGCGTGCGGGCGAGAATGTCGGCGCAGACGGCGGCCACCATGATCGGCCGGCCGCGCATGGAGCCGGAATTGTCGATCAGGATGGTGACCACCGTGTCGCGGAACTCGGTGTCCTCTTCCTGCTTGAAAGACAGCGGCGCGGTCGGGTCGATGATCACCCGGGTCAGCCGCGCCACGTCCAGCATCCCTTCCTCCAGATCAAAGGTCCAGGCGCGGTTCTGCTTGGCCAGCAACTTGCGCTGCAGCCGGTTGGCCAGGCGCGAGACGACGTTGGACAGGCTGGCCAGCTGCTGGTCGAGATAGGCGCGCAGGCGGCCGAGTTCCTCGGCGTCGCACAGCTCCTCGGCGCCCACCACCTCGTCATGGGCGGTGGTGAAGACCTTGTAGGGCGGCTCGCGGTGGCCGGGGTCCTTGATGTCCGGCCGCGCGGCCTTTTCGCCGTCGCCCATCTCGACATCGTCGTCCGAGGGTTCGGCATCCTCGTCGGACTCGGCCTCGGTGCGCTGCTCTTCCGAGCCGTCGGCGTCGCGGTCGGAGCTCTTGGACGAATCCGGCTCGGCGCCTTCGCCGTCCTGGTCCTCGTCCTCGCCCATGTCGTCCTGGACGTCGCGGGGCATTTCCGGCGTGTCGCTCTCGCCGGAATCCTCGGCGTCGTCGCCGAACTCCTCGCCCAGATCCAGGTCCTTGATGATCGAGCGGGCGACGCGGGCGAACGCGGCCTGGTCTTCGAGCTTGTCGGACAGCCGGTCGAGATCGGCGCCGGCCTTGGCCTCGATATCGGCGCGGTGGCGCTCGACCAGAAGCTTGGCCCCGTCGGGCGGCGCATCGCCGGTCAGCCGCTCGCGCACCATCAGCCCGACAATGTCCGCCAGCGGCGCGGCGGCCGGATCGTCGAAGCGGTTCAGCCCCTTCTTCTCGATGCTGGATTCCAGCGCCGAGGCCAGGTTGGCGCGCACGCCCATCAGCGCATTGGCCCCGATGGCGTCGATGCGGGCCTGCTCGACCGCCTCGAAGACCGCGCGGGCCTGCACCGACTGGGGCCGCAGCTTGGCGTGGGCGGCCTCGTCGTGGTGGGCGAGGCGCAGCGCCATCTGGTCGGCCAGGCCGCGGATGCGCGAGGTCTCCTTCGGCGACAGGTCGCGCGGCGGGTGCGGCAGGATGGCGTGGTTGCCGTTCAGCGCCGGCCCGTCGCCGGAGAAGGTGACCTCCAGGTCCGGCTGCTCGGCCAGCGAACGCGCCGCGTGCGCGATCGCCCGCTTGAAGATCTCGGTCGGGTTTTCAGTCTTCGAAGCCATGGTCAGCCGTCATAGCCCGACGTATCGCCACGGCGAAAGCGGGAAGTGGTCGATGGCTACTTCCCGCCTTGCGCCAGATAGGCTTTCGACTCGTCGCCGACGATCTCGACCAGATTGCCCATGTTCAGGTCGGCGTCGATCAGGTGCAGCCCCCAGTCCTTCTGGACCTGGCCGCCGAGCACCACGTCGCCGCCGATATCGTTGGCGCGCCGGCCGCCGGGCGTGGGATGGACGGTGATGGCCAGATAGTTTCCGTGCGTGTTGGAAACGCACTCGGCGGTCAGAAGGCCGGGCGTCTCGACAAAGGGGGTGTCGATCGGTTGCGGCGGCGTGATCCAGGCGGGTTGCGGGCTGGCCGCGTTGGCGATCTGGCCCGAGCTGGAGCTGAAATAGGCCGTCAACGCGCCCGAACCACCGCCGAGCGCGGCTGGGTTGACGCAGGCGGCGACGGTGCCTTTCGCCGGGCGGCCCTGGCCGAAGCGGCTGTTGGGCGGCGGCGGCGAATCGGCGCGGAACGACGAATAGGCGATCACGCAGCCGATCTCGCTGGCGGAATGGCAAAGCGGAATGGTCTGGAATGCGCCGCCAACATCCTTGCCCGGCGGGACCTGTAGAGCCGTCCCCATCAGCAGGGTCGAGATCACCTGCTTCTGCACCGGCTTGCCGTCGATCTTGTCGGCGATCAGCAGGGTCAGCACGCCGGACCCTTGGCTGTGGCCGATCAGGACGACGCCGCGCCCATGATTGTCGTGGGCGAGGTATTCGCTCCAGGCAGCTTGGACGTCCTCATAGGCCAGGTTCCAGTTGGCGTTAGCTATCGGCTTGCCCATCAGCATGGCCGTCAACGCGGTCAGGGTGACCTGGCGATACATGGGCGCGTAGAGGCGGCACTTGGCGCCGAAGCGGGCGAACTGGTGCAGCACTACGTTCGTCTCCGCCGGCTCGATCGCCATGGTCGCGTTGGCGCCCGGGTCGGTGGAAACGGTGGGATAGACGTAGAAGCAGTCGATCGGCGCGTTCGGATCGGTGTGGAAGCGCTCAACGATCGTGGTCCCGTCGGCCTGGATGACCGTCGCGTCGAGATTGACAGCGCAGGCGTCGTTGCGCCCCGGTCGGCAAAGCCAGGTGTCTGGATTGGTGTAGTCGTTCGGGGTCGCGGCGGGCGCGGGCGTGGCCGCCGGCGGTGCGGCGGCGGGCGCTTGCGCGTGTGCGGCGACGCCAAGGCCGCCGGTCAGTCCCGCGACCAGCGCGAGCGTCGTCAAAGCGCGTTTGAACATGACCTCCCCCAAACAAATCTGTTGTTTTGAATGGGCCAATGATCGCGCGCGGCGCCACCGGCGTCCAGGCACTTCGTCCGCCGCCAAGCTTCGGCTATGGTCGCGCTTCAACGGCGCGAAATGGGAGGACCAAGCGATGATCGGCTTCATCATCAGGGTGCTGATCGTGGCGGTCGGCCTTTGGGTCGCGGCCCACATCGTGCCGGGCATCCACTATAGCTCCGATGAGGACCTGCTGCTCGCCGCCCTGCTGCTCGGCCTGGCCAACGCCATCGTCCGGCCGATCCTGGTGGTCCTGACCTTTCCGATCACCATCATCACGCTTGGTCTGTTTTTGCTGGTGATCAACGGTCTGATGCTGGAGCTGGTCGCCTTCTTCTTCCACGGATTCCAGGTGCACGGCTTCCTCGCCGCCGTCCTTGGCGCCATCGTCGTCGGCCTGACCGGCTGGGTCGCGTCCTGGTTCATCGGCCCCAGCGGCCGGGTCGAAGCCTATCGGCGCTAGTGTGGCGATTCAGAAATTCGCCAGCGTGTTGTGGCGGGCTCGGAGCGAATTTCTGAATCAAGAGCCACACTAGCAACGGTTGATTTCTAGTGTGCTTCTTGGATTTGAAGTTCGCTCCGAGCGTGACCCAATATGCGGGCGAACTTCAAATCCAGCACACTAGGGAGAAACGCTCATGAAAAGTCGTCTCGCGGCCGCGGCCGCCGGTCTCGCCCTGGCCCTGACCACCGCGGCGGCGGTCGCCCAGGACTTTCCGCGCGAAGGGGTGAAGGGCGCCGAACTCAACGCCGTTTTCCGGCCCAAGGGGATCACCTTCGAAGCGCCGGCCGATCAGCCGGTGGTGCTGATGGATTCGCGCTACGTCTACGGCGGCGATGCGCTGGCCGGCGCGCGCGGCGACGTGGTCCTGCTGCAACAGGGCGGCCACCCGTGCCAGTACGCCATGGTGTTCGACCGGCCCGCCGTGGACTTCGCCTTCAATCGCTCACGCCTGGTCGCCGGACCCAGCGGCGTCACCCACCCGGTCTGGACCGCGACCGCCATGGATGCGGACGGCCATGCGCTCGGCTCAGTGGGCGAGGCCGAGATTCGCAGCTATACCGATGTGCCGGCGCAACGCTTCACCCTGTCCGGTCCCGGCATCGTGCGGATCGTGTTCTGGGGCGACGACAAGGGCTTCGACGGCTTCTGCAACGTCGTCACGGATACCGCCGACGTTACCTATTAGCCGCCGCGACGAAGCTGGATGTCGACGCCGCTCGACCGGTGCGAAACCAGAAGGCTGTTGCTCCAGCGGTTGAAATCGATCAGCACCTGACCCTGGGCATCGACCAGGGCCGCGCCATCGGTGACAGGCTTCCAGCCCGCGACCCCCGCCGGCAGGGTCTGGCCGCACGCGACTGGAACATCGGCGCTATAGACGCCGTTGCCCGCCGGATGGGCGCTCAGGCTGACCTTGCAGATCGCGCGACCCTGGGTTTCCAGCGTCCAGCCCTGAGCGGCCGCATCGGAGACCGCGAGCGGCGTGCCCACCTGGTCGCGGGCGAGCGCGTTCATGTCCTGGGCGCCGGCCGCGCCGGCGGCGAACGCAAGCGCGGCGCTGAGCAGGCTTGCCGTTAAAGTCTTCGAACCCATGGCTTTGTCCTCGAGCCGTCCTGAAACCGAGATAACGCCGCGAGCGTGGTGTCCGATCCCTAGAGCGGGTTGAGGAAAAGTGCGAAGCGGTTTTTCGCCCGCAACCCGCTCTAAACTTGGGAATCGATCACGTTTATGATTTTGGATTTTCAATCCAAAATCATCGTGAT
>CALAEG010000002.1 GCA_937890965.1 uncultured Caulobacteraceae bacterium
ATCTCCCTATTTCCGCTGGATGTTCTTCGCCGCCGGCCCGATCGAGGCGGCGGTGACCAACAAGTCCATGGGCTTCGAGGTCAAGCCCGAGGGCGAGCGCATGGCCGGCTACGGCAATATGGACGCGGTCCTGAACGCCATGGAAACCGCCATCGCCCCCGGCCCCTACATCCTCGGCGACCAGTTCAGCGCCGCCGACGTCTATTTCGGCTCCCAGATCGGTTGGGGCATGCAATTCGGGTCGATCGAGAGACGGCCGTCTTTCGAGGCGTATTGGCAGGGGCTGAGCGAGAGGCCGGCGGCCAAGCGGGCGGTGGAGATCGACGAGGAACTGATGGACAAGCAGGAATCGAACGCCTAGGCGGCCGCCAGGAGCCAGGTCGTCGCCATGGCCGGCGACCAGGCCACTCCTCGACGCACCGGGTCTTATACCTTCAAAATCTCCGCAACCGGGCCGCGCTAAGCGGGTACAATCCTCTTCACCGGGAATGACTCGGTGTCGTGGACCTCGCTATGAATTTTGAAACGTACGAGCGAACTGGCCGCGCGGACTACGCTGCATTCGCTGCCACTGTTTCATCGATATTGACGGCTGCAATTAGGACAGATGGCCAAATATGAGCTGAATGTTTGGCGCTCGCATGGACCGGTCGTCCAAGCAGTCCTGGTCGATCGCGTCAAAACCCTCGAAGACGATGAAAAGGCCGCGCTTCGCCCGTTGCTAACAAAGGTTCTGGCTGAAGTTCTAAAACCAGAAGTGACCGGGACAACTTCCGCGTCGAGTTCAATCACACTGCACCGAGGCTCCGTCGCCGCTTCGGACAGCTTGCGCGACATTCGCCAGGCGGCGATGGTCCGCGGTGAATTCGGATTGGTTGATCTCTATATTAGTCGAAGGAGCGCGATCGAAACTTGGCTTGCGGATCCACGCGAGAAAGTTCGGGCCTTTGCCGCAGGTCTGATACGCGACCTGGATAGGTGGATCGCGGCGGAGCAACGTTCGGCCGAGGGATCGATCGCGATGCGCAGGCTCGAATATGACGAAGACGCAGAAGGTGAGCCCGGCCCCGCCGGTTGACATTGCCCCCCTCATCCCCTATCCACCGCGCTCTTTTTCGCCAGCCCTAGTGGAAGTTATCGCCCCGTGAAGCGGACCTATCAGCCCTCAAGGCTCGTGCGCAAACGGCGCCATGGCTATCGTCTGCGCATGTCGACGAAGAACGGCCAGAAGATCGTCGCGCGGCGTCGCGCCAAGGGCCGCAAGAAGCTGACGGCTTAAGAGGGGCGTTGCTCCGCTCGCCCCTTCGGCGAGGAAATGGCTTTTGCCTGATCTGCCCAATCCTGATGTGCCTGACATCGAGCGCCTGAAGATCCGGCCGGACTTTCTGGCCGCGGCCAAGGGTGCGTCCTGCGCGCGCGGCGCGGTGGTGGTGCAGGCGCTGGATCGCGGCGACGGGCTTGGGCTGATCCGGCTGGGCTTTACGGCGACCAAGCGGATCGGCGGGGCGGTGGTGCGCAACCGGGCCAAGCGGCGGCTGCGGCACGCGGCCGCGGCGCTGGTGCCCCTTCATGGCAAGGCAGGCCGCGACTATGTATTCATCGCCCGGGCGGGGACGGCGAAGCGCCCCTGGGTGCGTTTGCTTGACGATGTCGAAAGCGCCCTGATAAGCCTCGCCGCCAACCAGGTCCCGGCGTCTGATCGCCCGGCGGCCGCTTCCCGGTAAGCCCGTTTCAATGGATAAGGAAGACGTTCGCAACTGGGTCGTGTTCTCGGTCCTGGCTGTCGGAATCCTGCTGGTCTACCAGGTCTTTGTGTACGGGCCGCAGCGGGCGCACCAGCTGGCGACCCAGCGCGCCATCGCCGCCGCCCATGCCCCGGCTCAGCCCGCCGCGGGCCAGGTCGCGCCCGGCGGCTTTTTGCCATTGGCCCAGGCCCAGGCCGCCAGTCCGCGGATCAAGGTGGACACGCCCAGCCTGGCCGGTTCGATCTCGCTGCGCGGCGGGCTCGTCGACGACCTCTATCTGAAACGCTACCGCCTGACCCCCAATCCGACCTCGCCGCAGGTGGAGCTGTTCCGGCCCTCGGGCGCGCAATTCGCCTGGTTCGCCGAGACCGGCTGGAAAAGCCCGGTCGCCAACATGCCCGGCATTCCCAATGATTCGACGATCTGGACGGCGCCGGCCGGGGCGGTGCTGACGCCGACCACGCCGGTGGTGCTGACCTACGACAACGGCGCGGGGCTGAAGTTCACCCGCACCATCGCGGTCGATCCCAACTACATGTTCTCCATCGACGACACGGTGGCCAATGCGGGCACAGCGCCGGTGGCGCTGCAGCCCGGCGGCCTGGTCGCCCAGGTCGGCAAGCCGGCCATTCCGGCCAACAGCGCCATCGTGCACGAGGGCGCGATCGGCATGCTGGGGCACAATCTGGTGCTGGATAAGTATGCCGACTGGAAGAAGAAGACCGAGCCGACCGTCGTCACCTCCACCGGCGGCTGGCTGGGCATCACCGAGAAATACTGGCTGGCGGCGCTGATCCCCGACCAGGGCCTGCCGATCACGGCCACCTTCCAGGTGATGACGAGCACGGATCCAAACGCGGCCGAGACCTATGTGGCGAGCTATCTTGGCCAGGCGCAGACCATCGCGCCAGGCGCCAGCCTGACCGAACATTCCCGCCTGTTCGCCGGTGCCAAGGTGGTGCCGCTGCTGCGCAACTACGAATATTCCGGGACGCCGCCGAAATACTACTGGTCGGCGGTGACCCCGCATCCCACCGACATTCCCCGCTTCGACCAGGCGGTGGACTGGGGGCACCTGTTCTTCTTCACCCAGCCTTTGTTCGACCTCCTGCAGCTGTTCACCCTGAAAATCGGCTCCATCGGCCTGGCCATCCTGGTCCTGACCGTGGTGGTGCGCGGCGTCTTCTTCCCGCTCGCCAACAAGAGCTACGAGTCGATGAGCAAGATGAAGAAGATCGCCCCGGCGGTGGAGGAGCTGAAGAAGAAGCACGAGGGCGACCAGGCCAAGATCCAGCAGGAGACCATGGCGCTGTATCAGCGGGAGAAGATCAATCCGCTGATGGGCTGCCTGCCCATGCTGATCCAGATCCCGGTCTTCTATTCGCTGTACAAGGTGCTGACCGTCACCATCGAGATGCGCCAGGCGCCGTTCTTCGGCTGGATCCACGACCTGTCGGCGCGCGATCCGAGCTCGATCTGGACCCTGTTCGGCCTGATCCATTGGAACCCGGCGCTGGTTCCGCTGATCGGCACCTATCTGGACGGGCCGCTGCACATCGGGCTGCTGCCGCTGGTCTATGGCTTCACCATGTGGCTCTCGACCTCGATGAGCCCGCCGGCCGGCGATGCCACCACCCAGACCATGATGAAGTTCCTGCCGCTGATCTTCACCTTCACCCTGGCCCAGGTGACGGTCGGCCTGTTGATCTATTGGACCTGGAGCAACCTGCTCACCATCCTGCAGCAGTATGTGATCATGCACCGGTTCGAGGTGGAAAACCCGATCGACAACCTGGTCGCCCGCTTCGTCAAGCCGAAGCCCAGGCCATCGGGGTGACCGAGGACGCGGTCGCCGACGAGGCGGTTTTCACGCCCGAGGCGCTGGAGGTCGCGCGGGTGCTGTTCGCCCGGCCGGCCAGCTTCGTCATGGGCGCGGTGGCCATAGACGGCCTGCCGGAGCCCGACCTGCCGGAGGTGGCCTTCGCCGGCCGCTCGAACGTCGGCAAGTCGTCGCTGATCAACGCCCTGGTCGACCGGCATCGGCTGGCGCGGGCGTCGAACGAGCCTGGCCGCACGCGCGAGGTGAACTTCTTTCTGCTGGACGAGCGCCTGAGGCTGGTCGACCTGCCGGGCTATGGGTTCGCGCGCGCGTCGAAGGGCACGACCGCCAAGTTCCAGAACCTGGGGCGGTCGTATCTGCGCGGCCGGCCGAACCTGGCGCGGGTCTATCTGCTGATCGACGCGCGACACGGGCTGAAGTCCACCGACGCCGAGGCGCTGGACGCTTTGGACAAGGCCGCCGTCTCCTACCAGATCGTGCTGACCAAGGCCGACAAGCTGAAACCCGCCCAGGTGGAGGCCATCACCGAGGCCACCTTGCAGGCCGTCTCCCGCCGCCCCGCCGCCTTCCCCCGCGTGGTCGCCACCTCGGCGGAGTCCAAGCTGGGCCTGGCCGAACTGAAAGCCGAGATCGCCCTGGCGGCGTTGCCATCCGGATAGTTTCAACCGTCATGGCCCGACTTGTTCGGGCCACCCATGATCGCCGGCGAACGTGAGCGTGCACGGCATCCGACGCTTCTGATCATCCGCGAGCGCACGTGTTCATGGGTCGCCCGGACAAGCCGGGCGATGACGGGATTAAAATGGCG
>CALAEG010000003.1 GCA_937890965.1 uncultured Caulobacteraceae bacterium
GGGAAGGCCACCTCGCGGACCTAGCCGGCCAGCATGGCGCGGCCGTAGCCGCGGCTGACAAAGGCCGGGTCGCCGATATAGAGGTCGATGCTGAGGCCGCCATCGACCGCGATCTCCTCGGCCCAGTCCGGCCAGTCGAGATTTCGGTAGCACTGCAGATAGCCGAACGGCCGCCCAGCCGAGAGCGCCAGGTGGCATCGGGTGGGATCCTCGCCGCGCACCCGGCCGCCGTACTTGGCCGCCACCTCGTCCAGGCTGATGGGCTCCTTCTGGTAGAAGGTCCGCACGTGCGGCTGGGCCAGCCAGCCCGTCATCAGCGGAAAGTCTGCTTCGGTCACGGGGCGGAAATCGACCACGGGTGGCGTCTGAGCGGCCATGCGCCGATCTTGGCGTGGAAAGGGCAAAAGAAAAGCCCCCGGTCTCGCAACCGGGGGCTTCCTTTTCAGCTGACGTTTGGACGTCTGGACTAGAAGTCCATGTCGCCCATGCCGCCCATGCCGCCGCCGGGCATGCCGCCGCCGCCGCCGCTGTTCTTCTTCGGCGCTTCGACGATGGCCGCCTGGGTGGTGATCATCAGGCCGGCAACCGAGGAGGCGTCCTGCAGGGCGGTGCGAACCACCTTGGCAGGGTCGATGATGCCGGCCGCGATCAGGTCGACATATTCTTCGGTCTGGGCGTTGAAGCCGAAGGTGGCCGACTTGTTCTCAAGCACCTTGCCGACCACGATCGAGCCTTCGACGCCGGCGTTTTCGGCGATCTGGCGGATCGGGGACTGCAGCGCGCGCCGCACGATGGCGATGCCCGCATTCTGGTCGTCGTTTTCGCCCTTGAAGCCTTCCAGAACCAGGGAGGCCTTGAGCAGGGCGACGCCGCCGCCGGGGACGATGCCTTCCTCGACCGCCGCGCGGGTGGCGTTGAGGGCGTCGTCGACGCGGTCCTTCTTTTCCTTCACCTCGACCTCGGTCGAGCCGCCGACGCGGACCACCGCAACACCGCCGGCCAGCTTGGCCAGACGTTCCTGCAGCTTTTCCTTGTCGTAGTCGGAGGTGGTGTCTTCGATCTGCGTCTTGATCTGACCGATGCGGGCTTCGATGTCCTTCTTGTCGCCCGAGCCGTCGACGATGGTCGTGTCATCCTTGGTGATGGTGACCTTCTTGGCCTTGCCGAGCATTTCGAGCGTGACGTTCTCGAGCTTGATGCCCAGGTCTTCGCTGATCAGCTGACCGCCGGTGAGGATGGCGATGTCTTCCAGCATGGCCTTGCGGCGATCGCCGAAGCCCGGAGCCTTGACCGCGGCGACGCGGAGACCGCCGCGCAGTTTGTTGACCACCAGCGTGGCCAGGGCCTCGCCTTCGATGTCTTCCGCCACGATCAGCAGCGGGCGCGCCGATTGGACCACCGCTTCCAGGACCGGAAGCAGGGCTTGCAGCGACGACAACTTCTTTTCGAACAGCAGGATGAGCGGGTCTTCGAGCACCACCTCCATCTTGTCGGCATTGGTGATGAAGTAGGGCGAGAGATAGCCGCGGTCGAACTGCATGCCTTCGACGACGTCGAGTTCGGTCTCCAGGCTCTTGGCCTCTTCAACCGTGATGACGCCCTCGTTGCCGACCTTTTCCATCGCTTTGGCGATCATGTCGCCGACTTCCTTGTCGCCATTGGCCGAAATGGCGCCCACCTGGGCGATCTCGGCGTTGGTGGTGACCTTCTTGGACGACTTCTTGATCTCCTCGACCACCTTGGCAACGGCCTTGTCGACGCCGCGCTTCAGGTCCATCGGGTTCATGCCGGCCGCGACCGACTTCAGGCCTTCGGTGACGATGGCGTGGGCCAGGACCGTTGCGGTCGTGGTGCCGTCGCCAGCCTTGTCGTTGGTTTTGGAGGCGACTTCGCGGATCAGCTGGGCGCCCAGGTTCTCGAACCTGTCTGACAGTTCGATTTCCTTGGCGACGGTGACGCCGTCCTTGGTCGACCGCGGCGCGCCGAACGACTTTTCGATGACGACGTTGCGGCCCTTGGGGCCCAGCGTAACGCGAACCGCGTTGGCTAGGATATTGACGCCGCGCAACATCCGGTCACGGGCGTCGGTGTCAAAAACTACTTCTTTGGCAGCCATGTTCAGCTCTCTTGAATGGGGGGTTAAGGGGGCGGGAAGCGCGGGCGGCGCTACTTCTCGATCACGCCCAGGACGTCGCTTTCCTTCATGATCAGGAGATCGTCGCCGTCGATCTTGACCTCGGTGCCCGACCATTTGCCGAACAGGATGCGGTCGCCCTTCTTGACGTCGAGCGGATGGATCTTGCCGGCTTCGTCGCGGGCGCCTGGGCCCACGGAGACGACTTCGCCTTCCTGCGGTTTTTCCTTGGCGGTATCGGGAATGATGATCCCGCCCTTGGTCTTTTCTTCTTCCTCGACGCGCTTAATCAGTACGCGATCGCCAAGAGGCCGAAACGCCATATTGTCTCTCCCTGGGGAACTAAAACGGGTTGATAGGGTTCGGGCGCGCCGCCGTTAGCAGCCGAGGCGCCCGAGTGCTAACGCGCAGCGGACTTATGGAGGCGGACCCGCGGAGTCAAGGGCGGCGGCGCCTAAAACCCTTGTCGCGTCAGCGAACCACGCGGCGTCGCAGGGACGAGCGGATGAAGTCGGCGGGGGGATCGGCCTCGGCCAGGACCGCCTCACGGACGGCCTTGGGCTCGCCGAACAGGTTGCCCTGGCCATAGGCGATGTTGAGTTCGAGCACGTCGACCACCTGCCGTTCGGTCTCGACCTTTTCGGCGATCAGCTCGACGCCATAGCGGCGGGTAAGGTCGGCGAGGTCGGCGGCGTTCAGGTCCTTCAGCGAGCGCAAGGCCAGCCTGCCGTCCAGTTCCAGCAGCTGGCTGAGCAGCACCTCGGCCGACACCTTGACGAACTTCACGTCCGCCCGCGCCAGGTCCGGGAAGTTGAGGTCGAGGTCGCTGACCTTGTCCAGCGAGAAGCGGAAGCCCAGATCGGCCAGCTTGCCCATGTTGCGCGCCTCGGTCGACCCGCGCCGGTCGAAGGCCGACTGGCCGAGCTCGAAGATCAGCGCGCCGGACAGGTCGCGGTTCTCGGCGAGGAACTCGAGGAACTGCGGGAAGAAGCTCTCGTCGGCCAGCGAGCCAAGGGCGACATTGCAGAAGATGCCGACCTTGCGGTCCTTCTCGGCCAGGCGCCGCACGATCTGCACGCAGCGGAAGAGCAGCAGGTTGTCGATCGCCGGCATCAGGCCTTCCGGCTCGGCGACGCTCAGATATTCCGCCGGCATCATCACCCGCCCGGAGGCGTCGCGCAGGCGCGAAAAGCTTTCGTAGAAGACCGTGCGCCGCTGCGGGAGGCTGACCACCGGCTGCAGGTAGAGATCGACGCGGTTGTCGGACAGCGCCTCGCGCACAGTCTCCAGCAGCGCCGTGTGTTGGTGGTGATGGCGCGCGTAGGCCGGCGGCAACTGCGGGGTCTGGGCCATCCGGGCGTCGAGGCTGTCGCCCATGCGCTGGACCAGGTCCTCCAGCACGCGAACCTCGGTGGTCAGCTCCTCACTGCGACGATCGGCGTCCTCCTGCACGCTCTCGGCGAAGCCGGCCAGGCGCTCGTGCATGATGTCGATCTGGTCGGCAAGGATCTGGTTGGCTTCGCGAAGGCCACGCAGCTCGCGACCGAGGCAGGCGCGCTCAAGGCCGCGTCCGATCATGCCGTGCAAGGCAAAGGCCAGCCCCAGCACACCCGCCAGGGCCGCGATTCCCGCGCCCGCGCCGCCGCCGCCCCGCCAAACCAGGAGCGCCACCGTCAGGGCCAGGCAGAGATAGGCGCTGGATAAGAGCGCCTCGGTGACCTTGCGCATCGTCCCGCCGTTTCGAATCAAGCGGGATTATCGTCTGGAAGCCCCCGCGAAGTCGAAGGAAATGCGTGGGCTGCTCAGGCGGGGTGAAACAGCGCGCTGACCGACTCGCCGTTGTGGATGCGGCGGATGGCTTCGGCGAAGGCGGGGGCGATGGAGAGCACGGTCAGTTTTGGCACGCGTTTTTCCATCGCGATCGGCACGGTGTTGGTTGAGACGATCTCGGTCACGTCCTCGCGCGCCTGCAACCGGTCGAGGGCGCCGGCGGCGAATAGGCCGTGGGTGCAGGCGATGCGCACCGTGCCGACATGGCTAGGCGCCAGGTGGTCGAGCAGTTCGATGACGCTGGAGCCCTTGGCGATCTCATCGTCGAGCACGATGATGTCCTTGCCCTCGACATCGCCGATGACGGCGCTGATCACCACCTTGTCGTCGCTGATCCGCTGCTTGGCCGCCGCCGCGACGCCTGTGCCAAGCAGGCGGGCGAAGGCGGCCGCCTCCTTGGCGTTGCCCAGGTCGGGCGAGACCACCACGGTGTTGGACAGGTCGTCGCCGCGGAAATGCTCGGCCAGTTCGGTCAGGGCGTGCAGATGGTCGACCGGCACGCTGAAGAAGCCGTGCACCTGCGGCGCGTGCAGGGTCATGGTCAGGATGCGGTCGGCGCCGGCGGTGGACAAAAGGTCCGCGACCAGCCGGCCGCCAAGGGACACGCGTGGGCGGTCCTTCTTGTCCGAGCGGGCATAGGCGTAGAAGGGCATGACCACCGTGCGCCGTGCGGCGCTGGCCCCGCGGGCGGCATCCAGCATCAGCAGAAGCTCGACCAGGTTCTCCTGCACCGGCGCGCAGAGCGGCTGGACGATGAAGACGTCGCGCTCGCGGCAGTTTTCCAGGAGCTGCACTTCGAGGCAGTCGCTGGCGAAACGTTCGACCCTGGAGGGGTAGAGCGGGACCTGAAGCTGGGCGCAGATTTCCGCCGCGAGTTCGGGGTGGGCGCTGCCGCTGAAGATGGCGATATCGCCCATGGCGTCCTTCGCTTCTGGCAGGGCGCTTATGGCCAAGCCGACCGAATCGATCAAGCCGCTGGCGTCACCCCTCAGCGCGTCGGCGTCGGGGTCTCGCCGCGATAGTCGTAGAAGCCGCGGCCGGCCTTGCGGCCGAGCCAGCCGGCCTCGACATATTTCACCAGGAGCGGACAGGGACGGTACTTCGAATCCGCCAGACCCTCGTAGAGCACGTTCATGATCGACAGCACGGTGTCGAGGCCGATGAAGTCGCCCAGTTCCAGCGGGCCCATCGGGTGGTTGGCGCCCAGGTGCATGGCCGTGTCGATGGCCTCCACCGTGCCGACGCCTTCGTAGAGGGTGTAGATCGCCTCGTTGATCATAGGCACCAGGATGCGGTTGACGATGAAGGCGGGGAAGTCTTCGGCGTTGGCGGTGGTCTTGCCGAGCGACTTGGCGAAATTGACCGCCGTTTCATAGGTCTGAACGTCGGTGGCGATGCCGCGGATGATCTCGACCAGCTTCATCAGCGGGACCGGGTTCATGAAGTGCAGCCCGATGAACCGCTCCGGCCGGTCGGTCGAGGAGGCCAGCCGTGTGATGGAGATGGACGAGGTGTTGGAGGCGAGCAGGGTGTCGGGGCCCACGTGCGGGGCGAGCGCGCTGAAGATCGATTTCTTCACCACCTCGTCTTCGGTGGCGGCCTCGATAACCAGGTCGGTCGCGCCGATCCTGGCCAGGCTCTCCTGCGGCTTGATGCGGCCGAGCGCGGCCTTCATCTCGGCCTCGTCGATGATGCCGCGCGCGATCTGACGCTGCATATTGTGTTCGATCAGGCTGATGCCGGCGTCGATACGCGCGCGGCTGACATCGTTCAGCTCGATCTCGTAACCCGCCAACGCGCAGACATGAGCGATGCCGGTGCCCATCTGGCCCGCGCCGATCACGCCGACCGTCTTGATATCCGCCATTGGCCCTCGCCTGACCCCAAGCGTTGAAACGCCCCCGCGCGGCGCCCCTTCTAGCATGCCGAAGCCCGACGCCAAGACTTTTGCTGCAACGCAGCGAGCCTTGGGCGTCCGGGGCGACGTTCCCGGGTCGGATTAATTCTCTGTCATGTTACGCACAGTACCTTTCATTAACAGCTACCTTGCGTCAGACATGCAGTCTGGACGGTGAGGACAGATGCCCGAGAGCGTCGACATTCAGCTGAAGAAGGGGGCGCTCGATCTTTGCGTGCTCGCCCTGCTCTCCCGCGCGGACGGCTATGCCTATGAGATCGCCAGCCGGCTGGCCGTGGCCATCGGCATGGGCGAAGGCACCATCTATCCGCTGATGCGCCGGATGCAGAGCGACGGCCTGGTCGAGACCTACCTGGTCGAATCCACCGCTGGCCCGTCGCGCAAATATTACCGCCTGACCCCCAAGGGCCGGGAGAGTTTCGCGGCGCAACGGGACGCCTGGCGCGCCTTCGCCACCGCCGTCGATGACATTCTGGGAGAGCCGCAATGACGCGCGAGGCCTTCATGGCCCGGCTGTGGGACGGTCTGAAAGGACTGCCGCCACAGACCGCCGCCGAGATCGTCGCCGACTACCAGGCCCACTTCACCGAGGGCGAGGCGGCCGGCCGCACCGACTCCGACATCGCCGCGGCGCTCGGTGATCCGGACCGGCTGGCCGTGGAGCTGCGCGCCGAGGCCGGCCTGAAACGCTGGGAGGCCGAGCGCAACCCCGCCGCGGCGGCGGCGGCGGTGTTCGCGGTGCTGGGGCTGGGCGCGATCGACCTCTTGATCCTCCTCCCCATCCTGATGGGCGTCGTCTGCACCCTGTTCGGCATCGCCATCGCCTGTATCGGCGTCATGATCGCCGGCGCGGTGGTTTTCGCCGCCGGGCCGTTCAGCCAGCCGCCGGGCGGACCCGTGGTCGCCCTGTTGGGCGGTCTGGGCCTGATGGCCGGCTCGGTCTCGGGCGCCGCGATCCTGACCCTGATCTGCATCGGCCTGACCAACGCCCTGGTCTGGTACGGGCGGCTGCACTTCCGGCTGCTCAAGCCGGCCATCGATCCTCAGCCCTGGGCGACAACGGAGCCGGCACGGCCATGACGCGCCCCCTCATCCTCATCGCCGGCGTCGGCTTCCTGATGGCCATCGTCTGCCTTGGCTCCGCTGCGGCGCTCGGTGGACGCGACCTGGCCGAGCACGGTTGGACGACGCACGGCGGCACGTTCCACGGCGTCCACTTCACCATCGATGACGACCGGGACGGTAGGACAGGCGTGGGCTGGGAAACCCCAGCAGGCCCCGACGGCGGCGGGCCGGCCGAGACACGCGAGATCGCCTGGAGCGGTAGCCAGTCGCTGGACATCGAGGTTCCAGTTGACCTGCGGTTCACCCAGGCGTCCGGGCCGGCGAAACTGATCGTCACCGGGCCGAAGGGAACGGTCGATCAGCTGCGGCTGTCCGGCTCGGATCTGGACTTCGACCAGAAGCCCGCCAACGCCCAGCGGGTGACCATCACCATGACGGCGCCGGATGTTCGCCATTTCACCCTTGAGGGCGATGGCAGCCTCTCCATCGCCGGGTTCGATCAGGACAAGCTCGATCTCGAGCTGAACGGCGCCGACCAGGCCACGGTCCAGGGCAGGGCGCGTGCGCTCAGCCTCGACATTTCCGGCGACGGCAAAGCCGATCTGGGCGCGCTCGCCGTCGAGCAGGCGGAGGTGCAGATCGACGGCTCCGGCCGCGCCACCGTCGCGCCCAGTCAGAAGGCGGACCTCGAAATCTCCGGCGACGGCGAGATCGACCTCACCAGCCACCCCGCCGACATGCACAGCGACGTGTCCGGCTCGGGCCGGATCGTCCAGGGCGTCGCGGCGGCTACTTCCCCGCCGCGGTGAGCGCCGCCATCAGGTCCGGCACGGCGGTCTTGTAGTCCGAGACCAGTCCATAGTCGGCCACCTGGAAGATCGGCGCGTCGGGATCCTTGTTGATCGCCACGATCACCTTGGAGTCCTTCATGCCGGCCAGGTGCTGGATGGCCCCGGAAATGCCGATGGCGATGTAGAGCTGGGGCGCCACCACCTTGCCGGTCTGGCCGACCTGGTAGTCGTTCGGCGCATAGCCGGCATCGACGGCGGCGCGGCTGGCGCCGACGGCGGCGCCCAGCTTGTCGGCCAGGGGCTCGATCACCCGCTGGAACTCCTCGGCCGAACCCATGGCCCGGCCGCCGGAGACGACGATCTTGGCCCCGGCCAGTTCGGGCCGGTTCGACTTGACGATCTCGTCGGAGACGAAGCGGGCCTTGGTCCCCTCGTCGCCGGCGGCGATCTTTTCGATCGTGGCGCTGCCGCCCTCGCCCGCCGCCTTGAAGGCGGTCGGCCGCACGGTGATCACCTTCTTGGCGTCGGAGGACTGGATAGTCTCCAGCGCATTGCCGGCATAGATCGGCCGCACGAAGGTGTCGGGGCTGACCACCTCGATGATCTCGGAGATGGGCGCGACGTCGAGCTTGGCCGCAACCCGCGGCGCGAAGTTCTTGCCCACCGAGGTGGCCGGAACCAGGATGGCGTCATAGTTGGGCGCGAGCGCCAGCACGGTGGCGGCCATGGCCTCGGCCATCTGTTTGCCCAGCGGATCGCTTTCGGCCACCAGAACCTTGCGCACGCCCTCGATCTTGGCGGCCTCGGCGGCGACGGCGTCGACCCCCTTGCCGGCGATCAGCACGTCGACGTCGTTCGACAGCGCCTTGGCGGCGGTGACGGTCTTGTGGGTATTGTCCTTCAACGAGGCATTGTCGTGGTCGGCGACGACGAGAACGGCCATCAGAGCACCCCCGCTTCAGTGGTCAGCTTGGCCACCAGGGCGGCGGCGTCCTCGACCTTCACCCCGGCGACGCGCTTGGGCGGTTCGG
>CALAEG010000004.1 GCA_937890965.1 uncultured Caulobacteraceae bacterium
TGGCCAACGCCAGCATGGGAACGACGTTCGTCGGCTGCGCGCGCGCCGCCTTCGAACTGGCGACCGAGTACGCGAAGTCACGCGTCCAGGGCGGCGTGGCGATCTTCAATCATCAGAGCATGAAGTCGCGACTGTTCAAGATGTATCAGAAGGTCGAGGCGGCGCGAGCCCTGAACCAACGGGTCGTGCGCATCAATGCGGCGCGCGAGACGCCTCTCCTGGAATTGGCGATAGCGTCCAAGGTGACGTCGACCCAGGCGGCTTTCGATGTCGCGAGCGACGCGTTGCAGGTGTTCGGCGGCGCCGGAATTTCGCGGGACTGTCCGATCGAAAAGATTTTCCGCGATGCGCGCATCTCGATGATCGAAGACGGCTGCAATGAGGTTCTCGGCATGGTGGCCGCCGCTCGGTTCTGACGTCCATTCGCCCCGGCGGGAGACCGGAACATGAAGATGAACGCCTATGTGGCTGGGGTTGGCATGACCGGCTTCGGCCGAATGATGGACCGTGGACTGAAGTCCATCGGCGCCGAAGCCATAGAGGCGGCGCTGGCGGACGCCGGCGTCGAGAAGCAGGACATCCAGGCGGCCTGGATGTCCAATGCCGCCGCCGGAGTTCTGACCGGACAGGAATGCATCCGGGGCGAGGTGGTTCTGCGCGGCGTCGGCATGGGCGGTTTGCCGGTGGTCAACGTCGAGAACGCCTGCGCCAGCGCCTCCACGGCCTTCAATCAGGCCTGCGCCATGGTCTCCGCCGGGCTCTATGACGTGGTCCTGGCTTGCGGCGTCGAGAAAATGTACTTCGAAGACCGGGCCAAGGTGTTCGGCGCCTTCATGGGCGCCGTGGATATCGAGCAGCTTGGCTCGATCCTCGAAGGCCTGCAGAAGTCCGCCGCCGCCAGCGGGGCGAAGGAAGCCTCCAAGAGTGCCGGCCAGAACCGCTCAATGTTCATGGACATCTACGCCGCCGCGGCGCGCTCGCACATGCAGCGCTACGGCACCACGGCCGAGCAGTTCGCGATGGTCTCGGCCAAGAACTCCTTCCACGGCTCGCTCAACCCGCGCGCCCAGTTCCGCGAAGCCATGACCGTGGAGCAGGTGCTGGCCTCGCCGATGATCGCAGAGCCCCTGACCAGGCCGATGTGTTCGCCGATCGGCGACGGCGCGGCGGCGGCGGTGATCGTCAGTGAACGCAAGATGCGCGAACTTGGGCTGACCCGCCCGGTGCGCGTGGTCACCAGCGTTCTGAGATCGGGTTGGGATCACGCCGGCGGCGAGGGCCTGTCCGAGGTCTGCAGCCGCGAGGCCTTCGAAGAGGCGGGGCTCGGTCCGGACGATCTCAGCTTGGTGGAACTCCACGACGCCTCAGCGCCCGCGGAGCTGATGGGTTACGAGTCGATCGGCCTTTGCCCGAAGGGCGAAGGCGGCCGCCTGGTGGCGGACGGCGCAACCTGGCTCGGGGGTCGAATACCCGTCAGCACCTCCGGCGGCCTGCTGCGCAAGGGCCATCCCATCGGCGCCACCGGCCTCGCCCAAGTAGTCGAGATCACCGAGCAGCTTCAGGGACGCGCCGGCCAGCGCCAGGTGGCCGGGGCGAAGGTCGGCCTCTGTCACAACGGGGGCGGCAACATCGGCTCGGACGCCGCCGCTCAATGCGTCACAATTCTGACCGGCGGGTAGGGCGATATGGCGCGCGCCTTGAATGAGATGGTTCTGGCCGATCTGATCGCCGCGCGGGCGGAGACCAGGCCCGATCTCGACGTCGTGACCTTCGAGGGCGGCCCGTCCGGCCTGGACGAGATCCGCACTTACGCCGGTCTGTGGGTCAATGCGAACCGGCTGGCCGCGGTCGGCTATCCGATCGGCAATCCCGCCCAGCAGACCATTTCCCGTCAGACCCACCAGATCATCTGGTGGGAAGGCGGGGAAAAACAGATCCTGCACTAGGAGACCCAGCCATGACCGCCGCCAGCGTGGACAAGGCCATCGTCGCCCCCGACCATCTTCCCATCTGGGACGACCCCACCGAGGCGATCTATCGCCGGGTGACCATCGACCTGGACAAGTGCGACGGCTGCAAGCTGTGCGTGGTGGTATGCCCATCCAACCTCCTGGAGCTCTACGGCCCGAAGGACAATCTGAAGGTCCGCCTCAAGGCCGATATCACCGGCTGCATGAGCTGCAACAACTGCTATGCGGTGTGCGCGGGACAGGGCGTGTTCGCCACCGAGCCCTACGATTTCGCCGGCTTCTACGAGCAGAAGCGGATCGGCGCCTTCGCCCAGCCGCGTAAGTTCTGAGCGAGCGGCGGCTGTGCGCCACGACCCACCAGGGAGACCATGATGCGCAGTGAAGACAACGCCTTGCGGGTGGCGAGCTACTGGCCAGCACCCTGGGGGCGGCCGGCGTCAGACGCGTCTTCGCACTGCGCGGCGGTCACCTTGGTCAGAACCGAGGACGTCCGACAAAAGCAGGCCGTCCAATGACGGGGACGCGGCCGTTCAATAGGGAGCAACACCATGTCTAAGAAGCCAAAGGTCGTCGTCTATGGCGCGAGCGGTTACACGGGCAAACTGATCGCCGAATTCCTCGCCGCGGACGGCGTCCCCTTCGTCGCCGCCGGGCGAAACGCCGAGCGGCTCGAGGCCGAAATGGCCGGCGTGCCCGGCTTGAAGCACGGGGACTACGAGATCCACGCGGTGAGCCACGAGGCGGGGGCGCTAAGCGCCCTGTTCAGGGGCCGCTCGGTGGTGATCAACGTGGCCGGCCCGTTCATGCAGCTGGGCGAACCGGTGGTGCAAGCGGCGCTGGCCGAAGGGTGCCACTACCTCGACACCTCCGGCGAGCAGGACTGGGTGATGTTCCTGCGCGAACGCTACGCCAACGACTTCGAGGCCGCGGGCCGGGTCCTTTGTCCCGCCAACGCCTTCATGTGGACGGCGGGGCAATTGGCGATCGAGACGCTGCTGGAGACCCCAGGGATCGATTCCTTCGACCTCGTCTATGCGCCAAACGGGCCGGCGACCATCGCCTCGACCCTATCCTTCCTTCGAATGTGCACGCACCCGCAGTACATCCTCGCCAACAACGTCCTGCAGACCTGGCCCGAGGCTTCGGTCATCCAGGTCTCGGTCCCGCATACCCACGAAATCCTGCGCGGCCTTCCCTGGGGCGGCGGTTGCGAGCCGATCTGGTACCAACACGACCCGCGCGTGCGCAATGTGCGGGTCTGCGTCGCCTTCCCCAATTCGCAATTCGGCGACTGGATCATCGCCCGAATGCAGGAATTCGCGCGGCTGGCGCCCGGCCTGACGCCCCGACAGGCCGAGGAACTGACCAACTCGTGGGGGCGGGCGGTGGCGCACACGCCGCCCCGGGAAATCGAAGACGTCAATCGTTGCGTGGTTTCCTGCCGGGCGCGAGGACGTCTGGCGGGGCGAAACCTGGCGCTCTACGCGACCTCACCCTATCTGCAGACGGGCGTGCTGGGAGCGACGGCGGCCCGGGACCTGCTGGCGGGGCGCCAGAGAAGGGTCGGGTTCACCTCACCGGCGGCGGCCTTCGGCCATCGGGTCCTGATCAACGCCTTGCATTCCGCGGGTCTGCATGGCGCGGTCAATGACCGCGCCACGGAAAGAGAGCCCGCGAAACCACGGGGGAAAGTCGCCGCGATGAGTTAACCCGGCACTGTCAACGCGATTCGAGCCCGGCGTTTCGGCCCTCCTCCCCGCGCAGTCTCACCGAGATGGTCAGGGCTGAGGATCGACCTTCGTCATGAGAGGGAAATGACTAAGCTTAGCGACACTTCCACCCAATTGGAGCTTGGCGCTCCCCCCGGCCGCCCCCGCCTTTTTTCCATGGCCCAACCGCGCGGAGGCGTGTGATGGCGAGCGTCCTCGTTGCCGTGAAGATGCCGAAGTGGGGTCTCTCCATGGAAGAAGGCAAGATCGTCCAATGGTGCAAAAGCGAGGGCGAACAGGTCCAGGAGGGGGAGGACCTCGTGGACATCGAAACAACCAAGATCACGAATACCGCCGAAGCGCCCGCCACCGGAATCTTGCGCCGAGTGCTGTCCGCTCCAGACGACACAATGCGTGTCGGAGCCCTACTGGGCGTCATCGCGGAAGCGGCGACACCTGATGAAGAGATCGAAAGATTCATTGAGGAGTTCAGTTCTCACTTCGCCACGGAAGCCCTCTCCGCCGTGGAGGAAGAAAGCCTGATACTTCGAAATGTGGAGACAAGCCGGGGCCGGATTCAACTCGGCATGACCTCTGTCGAACCCGCGCCCGAGACCGTGGTGCTCATTCACGGTTTTTCGAGCGACCTCAACAACTGGCTGTTCAACATCGACGCTCTGAAAGCCGTGGCGCGCGTGGTGGCGGTGGACCTGCCTGGCCATGGCGGGTCGACCAAGGAGCCGGGCGACTCTTCTCTGGAAGCGCTTGCCCAAGCCACGATGGAAGCCATTGCCCAGGTGGGCGTCGAGCGCGCTCACTTCGTCGGCCACTCGCTCGGTGCGGCGGTCGCCGTTCAAGCCGCCTTGGAGGCCCCGTCTTCGGTGCAATCTCTTACGCTGATCGCGCCGCCCGGGATTCTCGGCGGCAAAATCTCACGGGCGTTCCTCGATGGGATCGTCGAGGCCCAGCGATCTCGCGATCTGAGAAGCCCGCTCGAAATGCTCGTCGACGATCCCACCCTCATCAGCAAGGCGATGATGGAGGACGTGATGAAGGCCAAGCGCCTGGATGGGGCGGAGGACTGGCTTCGCGCCCTGAGCGATCGGATGGTCTATTCGGCTGAGCTCAACGATCTCAGGGCCCGCCTCAGCGAGATTCCGCGAGCGCTCGTTATCGCCAGCCGGAACGACCAAGTGGTCGGCCAGATCGATGAAGCGGCGCTGCCGAAGACTTGGCGACTGGAGTGGATTGCTCAAGCTGGGCACATGCCGCACTTGGAAAAGTCATCGGATGTGAACAGGCTTTTGTTGGCCGAGATAAATAATAATTGAGCGAGTGGAGATATGCAGCTTAACCGCGACGAACTCAGAAGAGCTTATGAGACGATGTACACCATACGCGCCTTTGAGGAGCGTGTTGAAAAGGAATTTGCTGCAGGTAATATCCCGGGATTTGCACACGTTTATCTTGGGCAAGAAGCCTGTGGCGTCGGCATTTGCTTTGATCTCGGCGATGACGACTATATCGGCTCTACTCATAGGGGGCACGGGCACTGCATCGCCAAGGGCGTCGATGTGGCGGGCATGTGGCTCGAGATCATGGGGAAGGCCGCCGGCGTTTGTGGCGGCAAGGGCGGCTCGATGCACATTGCCGACCTCTCCAAGGGCATGCTCGGCGCAAACGCCATTGTAGGCGGCGCGCCGCCGTTAGCGGTCGGCGCGGCGCTCACCCAAAAGTACAACCGGACAGGCAAGGTGGCGGTGGCGTTTACCGGCGACGGCGCATCGAACCAAGGAACGGTTTTCGAAGCCTTGAACATGGCGGTCGTATTGAAGGTCCCCGCCATTTTCGTCTTTGAGAATAACAGCTATGGGGAACACACCCACGTTTCCTACGCTTGTGGCGCGGCTTCGATCGCGGAGCGGGTGCGCGGCTTTGGATTGCCGTGCGAAGTTGTGGACGGAACCGACTTCTTCGCGGTGCGCGAGGGCATGCAGCGCGCCCTGGAAGTCGCCCGCAACGGTGGCGGACCCTATGCGCTCGAACTGCGCTGCAAGCGCTTCCTAGGTCACTTCGTGGGCGATCCTCAGGCCTACAGGACCGCGGAGGAGTTGGCCGAGGCGCGCGCGGGCGATCCCCTGCCCCGCTTCCGACGCAGCGTAACCGAAGCTGGCCTGCTGACCGACGAGGAACTCGATGAGATCGAAGTGCGCGTTCTCGAACTGATCGACAAGTCTACCGTCGCCGCACTCGCCGCGGACTTTCCCGACCCGGATCGGGACCTCATCAGCGACGTATACGTCAAATACCGTTGAGTTAAGGGCCCTGCAATGAGCAAGAAAACATACCTCCAGGCCATCAACGAAGGCATCTCTCAGGAGATGCGCCGCGACAAGTCCATCATTCTGCTTGGCGAGGACATCGCAGGCGGCCAAGGCGCAACCGGCGAGGTCGGGGGTGTCGGCAGCGTCTTCGGCCAGATGAAGGGCGTCTATAAGGAGTTCGGTCCCGAGCGCGTAATCGACACGCCCATCTCGGAAAGCGCGATCATCGGCGCCGCCGCCGGCGCGGCCCTGACTGGCCTTCGCCCGGTCGCTGAGATTATGTTCGTGGATTTCGTCGGCGTCTGCTTCGACCAGATCTACAACCAGACCGCCAAGTTCCGATACATGTTCGGCGGAAAGGCCAAGACACCTTTAGTCATCCGGACGACCATAGGCGCAGGCCTGAGAGCCGCCGCACAGCATAGTCAGACGCTCCATCCCCTCTTCACCATGGTGCCGGGATTGAAGGTCGTCATTCCGTCCAATCCCTACGACGCGAAGGGTCTCTTGATTCAGGCGATCCGGGACGACGATCCCGTCGTATTCATGGAGTCCAAGGCGCTCTTCGGCATGGAAGGAGAAGTGCCGGACGAGGCGTATCGCATACCGTTCGGCGAGGCAGCGATCGTACGGGACGGCGCGGACATTACGATTGTCGCATTCGGCGCCATGGTCTCCCGAGCGCTCGCCGTCGCGGAAGCGCTAGCCAAGCAGGGGATCAACGCGGAGGTGCTCGATCCCCGAACAACGTCGCCGCTGGACGAAGACTCTATCCTCGAAAGCGTGGAGAAGACCGGACGCCTAGTGGTGGTGGACGAGAGCCCGCCCAGATGTTCGTTGGCGGCCGACATCGCGGGCATGGTGGCCGATAAGGGCTTTCGGTACCTGAAGGGACCCATCAAGCAGGTGACCTGCCCTCACACGCCCGTGCCGTTCTCCCCAACGCTGGAGGACGAGTATATACCCAACGCCCGCAGGATCGAGGAAGCCATCCGCGCAGTCCTTGCCTAGGGCTTCGACGGTCTCCCGCAC
>CALAEG010000005.1 GCA_937890965.1 uncultured Caulobacteraceae bacterium
GAGCCGCACAAGGGCAGGGGTCACGGCCGCGCCCTGAAGGCCGCCTGCATCGAGCGAGCCAGGGCTCGTGGCGCGCCGCGCCTCTATCTGGAGACCAACAGCGCGCTCGCCCCGGCGCTCGCCCTCTACCGCGGCTTCGGTTTCCGCGAACTCGACGGCATGGAGCGGAGCGCATCAGACTATGCCCGGGTCGACATCTGGATGGAGCTTAGGCTCTGATGGCGGAGGCGGGGTTCAGCCCCACCAGGCTGGAAGCGATCTCGGATGGCGTCATCGCCGTGACCCTGATCTATGTGACGCCCCTGCCGCGACCGGAGTGAGGGGTGCTAGATTCGCCGGGCTTCCATGCCAGCGGCGGCAAGCTGGTTCTGCACGCTGTCGGGGCCGACCAGGTGGTCGCCACCGACCAGAACGAAGGTCGTCTCGCCGTCGAGCATGGCGCGAAACCGGGGCGCCCAGCGACGGTTCCGCGCCACCAGGATCGCCTGATAATAGTCGGGATATGTGCGGCCTATGCGCCGTATCTCCTGGATTTCCGGACGCAGATCGCCCATCGCCCAGGCTTCGGCGGCCCGCTGCGCGACGTCAGGGCCGGCCTCGATCTCGTCCACGGCTCGGAGCAGCGCGCCAACCTCCGCGGCTCTCGAAAAGCCGGCGAAATAGTCGACGATCGCCGCCTCGTCGGGAAACTCGGTGTGGAGGAGCTTGCCAGCGCCCTTGGCGACGAGGCTCAGCTCGTATTCGGGGCTGTTTTCCTGCTTGAAACCGAAGTGCGACCGGAAGCTGCTGTCCAGAAACACGGCCGCCAGCCAGGGGCGCAGGCGCTCCAGCAAGACGGGGGCGAGGCCCACGCTCGAGGCGACGCCGACCACCCGCGCGCGATCATTCGGCGTCAGCCAGGTCGATAGCGGCCGGGCCGGATCGATGCCCTTGGCCATGAACAGGGCGTTCGCGCCGGGGCCGGCGGCCGGTGTCTCCTTCCAGAAGACCGCGCTTTCATTCAGCGCCGCCTCGAAGCGCGCCGATCGCCAAGGCGAACGCAGGGGCCCGCTGTCGCCGAACAGGAAAACCTTGGCGCGGTCGTCGCGGACTTCCCACAGGGCGGCTTCGGCCGGATAGGCCCGGGCCAGGGCGGGCGTGGCGGCGACGACCGCGCCGGCCGCGATGAGGCCTCGTCTTGTCCAAACCATCGGGATCGCCCCATGCTTGAAACGAACGATACCGTGTAGTATCGGATACTATCAAGTACGAAATGAGTCGCGATGTCGAGCCCCCGTCCTGAACCGACGCCCGCCAGCCGCAAGCGCGCTCAAACCGTCAAGCGCCTGCTTGAGGCGGCGAACGCCGTCATCGCCGAAAAGGGCTTCCAGCGCGCATCCCTCGACGAGATCGCCGCCCGTGCCGGCCTGACCAAGGGAGCGGTCTATTCGAACTTCGACTCGAAGGATCACCTGTTTTGGGCCGTGCTGGGCAGCCGGCGGCTGACCATTCCATCCGAATGGCGAGGCGACCGCTCCATGCGGGAGAACCTCAGGCTCACCGCCGAGGCCTTCTGCGCCAATCTGAAGGACTCGCGCGCGCACTCGGCCTTCCTCGCCGAATTCATCCTCTATGCGCTGGCGAACGAGGAGGCCCGGTTGCGCTGGGCCGAGTGGTACAAGGGCCCGTTCGCCGCCGCCTCGCCGGAGGCTGAGGCTTACCTGAAGGCGCAAGGCCTGCCGCCGTTCCGCGTCTTCTGGACGGCGCTGCAGTCGATGGCGCTCGGCCTCTACATCCAGCACGCGCTGACGCCGGAATTCGTCACCGACGAGGTCATCATCGCCGCCGTGCAGTCGCTCGCGGGACCTGAGACGCCTTAGGCCTCCGGCCGAGACCGGGCCTTCCAGCTATTGAGCAAGGCCAGCAATTCGTCGGGTCCCAGCGGCCAGCCATTGGGTAGGCCGCCATCCAGTCCAAGCGACTGGTTGAGCCGGGTCAGGACGTCGGTCGGGGCGCGTCCCTCGCGAAAGCGATAGCCGACGAGTCGCGTCCGCCGATATGACCAGACGAACAGGGATTCGATGTCATCCCAAGCGACCCGCCTTGGCTGCCGGAACGGACGATCCAGCACAAACCCTTCACGCGATAATACGAGTCTGTTGGGTCGGATTATCGTGGCGATGCCGATCACGCCGCACCAGCCAAAGAATCCAATACTCGCGATTCCGGCAAGGATGGCCTCTACGGGACACGAAGTGCGAGCGGCGTTCCTAATGAGCCAAACGCCAAGGGCGGCGAACGCGACAGCGCCGAGGGCGAGCAGCGCGGCCTTGCCTCTGGATTCAGCGATGACCGCTTCGTCCATCGACACGACCGTATGTCAGGCCTCTTCGCGCATCCGCTTCTTGCGGAAGCTGGGGTTCAGCACCGCCTTGCGCAGGCGGATGGATTTCGGCGTCACCTCGACCAGCTCGTCGTCGCCGATATAGGCGATGGCCTGCTCCAGGGTCAGCCGGCGCGGCGGGGTCAGGCGGATGGCCTCGTCCTTGCCGGAGGCGCGGACATTGGTCAGCTGCTTGGCCTTCATCGGATTGACGTCGAGGTCATCGGGCTTGGCGTTCTCGCCGATGATCATGCCCTGATAGGCCTTCTCGCCGGCGCCGACGAACATGATGCCGCGGTCTTCCAGGTTCCACAGCGCAAAGGCGGCCAGGTCGCCGTCGGTGGTCGAGACCAGCACGCCGTTGCGCCGACCCTCGATCGCGCCCTTGAAAGGCTCGTAGTGGGAAAAGACGCGGTTGAGCACGCCGGAGCCGCGGGTGTCGGTGAGGAACTCGCCCTGATAGCCGATCAGGCTGCGCGACGGCGCCTCCAGCACAAGCCGGGTCTTGCCGGCGCCGGAGGGACCCATGTCCTTCAGCTCTGCCTTGCGCGAGGAGAGTTTCTCGATGACCACGCCGGCATAGTCGTCGTCGACGTCGATGACGACCTCTTCGATCGGCTCCAGCCGCTCGCCCTTTTCGCCCTTCTGATAGACAACGCGCGGGCGGCTGATGGCGACCTCGAAGCCCTCGCGGCGCATGTTCTCGATCAGCACGCCCAGTTGCAGTTCGCCGCGGCCAGAGATCTCGTAGGCGTCCTTGTCGGCGGTTTCACTGAACTTGATGGCGACGTTGGACTCCGCCTCGCGCATCAGGCGGTCGCGGATCACGCGGCTCTGCACCTTGTCGCCGTCGCGGCCGGCGAGCGGGCTGTTATTGACCGAGACGGTGATCGAGATGGTCGGCGGATCGATCGGCTGGGCCGGCAGCGGGATCAGCACTTCCGGCGCGCAGATGGTGTCGGCGACGGTGGCCTTGGAGAGGCCGGCTATGGCGACGATGTCGCCGGCGTCGGCCTCCTCGATCGGCTGGCGCTTCAGGCCGCGGAAGGCGAGGATCTTGGTGATCCGGCCCTTTTCGATCTCCTTGCCGTCGCGCGACAGCGCGTGGACCGTCATGCCCGGGGTCAGCTTGCCGGCGTCGACGCGGCCGGTGAGCAGGCGGCCCAGGAAGGGATCGCTCTCGATCAGCACCGCCAGCACGCAGCCGGGATCGTTGGCGCGGGCTTCGGCCGAGGGGCGCGGCACGTGCCTGACGATCAGATCGTAGAGCGGCGCCAGGTTCTCGTGCGGGTCGTTCAGGTCCTTCACCGCCCAGCCCTGCTTGCCGGAGGCGTAGAGGTGGGGGAAGTCCAGCTGCTCGTCGGTGGCGCCGAGGGCGGCGAAAAGATCGAAGGCGTCGTTCAGCACCCTGTCGGGATCGGCATGCGGCCGGTCGACCTTGTTCAGCACCACGATCGGATGCAGACCGATCTTCAACGCCTTGCCCAGCACGAACTTGGTCTGCGGCATGACGCCTTCCTCGGCGTCGACCAGCAGCACGCAGCCGTCGACCATGCCCAGGATACGCTCGACCTCGCCGCCGAAGTCGGCGTGGCCGGGGGTGTCGATGATGTTGATGCGGGTCTCGCCCGCCTCGCCGTGCCAGAGCACCGAGGTGCACTTGGCCAGGATGGTGATGCCGCGCTCGCGCTCCTGATCGTTGGAGTCCATGGCGCGTTCGGCGTGCGCCTCATTGGCGCGGAACGCCCCCGACTGGGCGAGCAGTTGGTCGACCAGGGTGGTCTTGCCGTGGTCGACGTGAGCGATGATGGCGATGTTGCGAAGGGACATGTGAGCTGTGTTGGGGCGCCGGTGGCGGCGCGCGATTGGCTTCTAGACGACGTAGGGTCGGATGACCACCCCAAGGTGGGGTCGCCACTTGTGCGGCGCAACATAGGGTGGTGAAGGAATTAGAAAGGCAGGAAAGGCTTACAGAGTAACGAAAACGAGGAAAACGGCCGAAGAATTTTCGCATCGCCGGCGTTTTTTTGGTTGCGGCGTTGTGCGCTGCACCCTATACATTGGCTCGTGAGGCGTCCCTGACGCTTCTGCCCTTCCTGGGCGTTTCCTCCCTATGAACTGGCCGCGCCCGCAAAGGCGCGGCCGTTTTTGTCTGGGGGTCAGATCTTGCGCTCGCGCACCAGGGCCGACAGGGCGGCGAACACCCGCTCCAGATCGGTTTTCAGGCGCGCAAAGCCGTCGTGCGACTCCAGGGTCGCCTCGTTCAGATAGAGGCTGCGGTTGATCTCCACCTGCAGCGCATGCCGCTTCACCTGCGGCCGGCCGTAGAATTCGGTGGTGTAGCCGCCAGCATAGGGCGCGTTGCGCGCCACCCGATAGCCCATGGATTCAAACTCGGCCTGCACCAGCGCGGTGATTTGCGGCGCGCAGGCCGCGCCGAACCGGTCGCCCAGCACCAGGTCGCAGGCCCCGGCGCCGGCGATATCGCCGCTTTGTCCCAGGGTCCGCGCCGCCGCCGCCGGCATCGAATGCCAGTCGATCAGGATCGCCAGGCCGAAGTCCGCCGTCGCTTCGGTCAAAAGCTGATCCAGCGCGGCGTGATAGGGCCGGTGCACGGTCTCGATCCGCTCCCTGGCCTCCGCGAAGGTGAGCTTGCGGGCATAGATCTCCTGGCCTTCGGCGACGATGCGGGCGATCGAGCCCAGGCCGGCGGCCACCCGCGCCGAGCGACCGCGGGCGAAGTCCGGCAGCTCATCCTCGAACATGGAGGCGTCGAGCTCATAGGGCTCGCGATTCACGTCGATATAGGCGCGCGCATAGGAGGCGGCGATCACGGTCGCGCCGTGGCCGGTGGCGGCCCCGATCAGCTCGTCGACCAGGGCGTCTTCCGAGCGGCGAATGGCATCGGCGTCCAGCGCCGAGGCGGCCATCATGTCCTTGGGGTATAGTCGCCCGGAGTGCGGCGAGGCGTAGACCAGCGGTTGGGCCTGGGTCGGCCTGTGGATGGAAAAGGGCGCCTCGGCCGACTGCGACCAGACGAGGGGCGCACGCGCGGTCGATGCGACGATGGAGGCGGTCATTGCGGCACTATCGAACGTTGCGTTAGCTGCGGTCAACGCGCTCCGGCCACGGAGGTTACCAACACCGGGGACCAATAGCTTTATCGCCGGTTTACACATAGGCCCCTAAGCTTGGCCTCTTTCCGCCCCCAGGCAGTCCCCGACCCATGGTCCAGCCCGTCGTAATCCGCATCCTGCTCGCCGAAGACGATGATTCCCTTCGTGGTTTCCTCGCCCGCGCCCTTGAGCGCGCCGGCTATGAGGTGGTCGCCTGCCCCGACGGGGAGACCGCCATCGAGGCGCTGGACCAGATTTTTCACGTGCTCTTGACCGACATCGTCATGCCGGGAATCGATGGCATCGAGGTGGCGCGCATCGCCGCCGCCCGCCAGCCCGGCATGCGCATCATGTTCATCACCGGCTTCGCCGCCGTGGCGCTTTCCGCCGGCGATCGCGCCCCGGCCGGCGCCAAGGTGCTGGCCAAGCCCGTCCACCTGCGCGAAATCGTCGCCGAGGTGGAGCGGATGGTGGCGGCTTAGGGCAACTTCCGCCCAGGCCGCTGAATAGGCCGCCCGCGCCGGCTTGCCGGCTTTCGCCCTCGCCTATACGTCTCCATTCAAAGCTCAGGTCGATTCCCGACGCCATCTGGAACGCGCGACTTTTCCCTGTTAGGGCCCGTTTGAGGGAAAGACATGTTTTCCAGAGCGGAATACGTCGATCAGTCCGCGACTGATCGCCTGGTTTCAATGGGTTAGGTTGCAAATACGCTGTTCTGCGGGACAGCGTATTCGCCTGAACCGAACAGCGTATTTAACGCGAGCGGCAGCGTATCTATCGTGGGCCAACAGCGAATGCGGCGCCTTGCCTCCGCCGCACACGCATTGACCGTCTTTCAACCTATCTGTTCGTATAATGTTCCATGAGAGGTCCCCTGGTCATGGGCCCGCGCCATTCATGGGAATGGCCTGAACGCCTGCCGGAAGGGCGACCCGAACTTGAGGAAAATGGAAGACAACAACGGCCAAATTGAACATCGCCCCATCACCGATCCGCCACCGGGAATTCGCCATGTGCGCCGGGGAAATGTCGAGCGAGGCGTTCACGGCGTTCCTGACCGAGACGCTCGGCGCCGCGGCTAAGACCTGCCGCGATGGCGCGATCGCATTTGTCTGCATGGATTGGCGACATATGGGCGAACTGCTGGCAGCGGGAACCGCCGTGTTCAGCGAGCTGAAAAACGTCTGCGTCTGGAACAAGACCAACGGCGGCATGGGGACGTTCTACCGCTCCAAGCATGAGATGGTCTTCGTCTTCAAGGTCGGCCAAGCCCCGCACACCAATACGTTCGGCCTTGGCGAGACCGGAAAATATCGGACCAATGTATGGGATTACCCGGGCATCAGCGGCATGGGAGCCGGCGGTGCCGAGGCGCTGGCCATGCACCCGACCGTCAAGCCCACCGCCATGGTGGCCGACGCCATCCGCGACTGTTCCAAGCGCGGCGAGATTGTCCTCGACGGGTTCGGCGGTTCCGGCACGACCCTGATCGCCGCCGAGACCTGCGGTCGCTCGGCGCGGCTGATCGAGTACGACCCGCAATATTGCGACGTCATCATCCGCCGCTTCGAAAAGATGACGGGCAAGCAGGCGACGCTGATCTCGACCGCTCAGGCGTTCGAGGATGTGGCGGTCGCGCGCGCGGCCCATCCTGATCTGGAGGCGGCATGACGGCGGCCGCTGGAGGCGCGGAACAGAAGTCCTATGAGATCGGGTACGGCCGTCCGCCCACCGACCATCAGTTCCAGAAGGGAAAGTCCGGAAATTCGCGAGGCCGTCCGCGGCGCCCTGCCGAACCCGCCCAGCGTAACAGCTCGATACAGGAGCTCATTTTGGAGGAGGGGTATCGCCCGGTCGCGGTCCGCGAAGGCGGCAAGTCCATTGAAATGTCGATGGTTCAGGCTGCGCTCAGGAATATGGGCGCTACGGCGATGAAAGGGGGTCGGTTGGCCCGTGAGTACGTGACGCTGATCCAGGCGGCCGAGAAGCAAACGGTCCAAGACAAACTGACCTCGTTCGCAAGTATGCTAGACGAGAAATACCGGCGCGCCAAAATGATTGAGGACGCGGTGCGCAACGGGCACGACGTACCCGATCTCGTTCCCCACCCCGACGATTTCATTGTCGACTTGAACGCGGGTGTGGTCCGCATCGTCGGGCCGAGAGATGAGCGTGACAAGGTCTCTTGGGACGCAATGCAAGCGCAACGACAGGAAGCGCTCGAGGAAATCGCGGACTATCGCAAGGAAATGCAGGGCAAGCCGGGTCCGCACGTCATCGCAGAGGGCGAGATTCATATCCAAACGTGGCGTGCCGACCGGATCCAGAGCCTTTTCCCGGACCAAGCGACGCGACGCAGCCCCTCCTTCGCGCTCAATGCTTGGCCGCCGATTGACGAGGATGGCAATATTCTGTTGCCGCGCTACAAGCCTGCCAAACCGGCTAAGCTATCATAACGCCGCGAAACAGCGCCGCTGATCCGGCCAAAGGATCGGCGGCCGGCCGGCGTCCAGGAAGCCCTGTAGGGTCAAGGTCAGCGGAGTCCGGCGTTCGGAGCTATCGCCAGCAGACGGCGAGCCGAGCGAGCCAGGGACTGCGGCGGCCCAACCGACTACACACTGTAACGTCGGAAGACAACAAAAGGTCACACTCTGTACCGCAATTGGGATTACAGTCTGTGATATGGACGATGGATGGCGCCGCGCTGATGAGTTCGCCGACCGGCTCAGGTGGGCGCGGACGCGGATGCGTTTTGAGCGGGCGGGCGATGCCGCCGAGGCCCTCAGCATCAAGCCTGGAACTTACCGCACCTATGAGCGGCGCAAAGCCGACGGCGGAAGATTGCCTCCCCTCCCTGAAATCCAAAGAATCGCTAGAAAACTCGGTGTGGATTGGCCTTGGCTGGCGACCGGAGATGGTCGGCCGGACAGCGAGCCGACGACGCGAGATGATCGCGTTGCACGTTTCGTCGAGCTGCTACTGGACGTTCCAGCAGATCGGCAGGACGACGCGATAAGCGCCGCCGAAGCGGTAATCCAAAGCTTCGTTAGGCACTCCTCCTAGACTGCCAATTCCATCCAAACGCGCGGGCGCATCACCGTTTGTGATGTTTCTCTTGTCGCGCTGCATTACTATCTGTAATGTTACGCTGACAAATAAAGGAGAAACCGATGTACGCCCAACAGATCCACCCACAAATTTCCAACGCCGAACCGGTCCAGATGTCGCTAATCCGCGACCGCGCGACCGCTTCCTATGACTACGCCGACAACGCGCGCCGCTTCGAGGGCGTCACCGCTCGTGACCTCGACCACGACGAGGTGGCGCTGAATGCGGTGGCCGCGGCCATCGCTGCCTTGGCCTGCACGATTACCAGCGCCTCACAGGCCTGCAACTATCTCGAGGGCCGATCGTCCAAAGCCGAGTTGATCGAACAGCTCTGTGATTTGGTTGAGGACGACTTGGTGGAAGGCGGCGCGCTGGTCCGCGCTCAAGCCCGTATCGACGGAGCGCGCTGATGTCCCGCGTATGTGTCGACACCCAGCCCAGCATCATCGTGCGACCGCACCTGGCCAGGGCGGCGCCGCCGGCCGAGGTTGAGGGTGTAGCCAACGCTGTCGCCGACCTGGTCCGCGTCAGCGTCGTGCCGCAACTTAGGCAGGTTCCCGGCCTGGATTCTGGCCAGTGCGCCATCGAAATCAAATTGGAAGACGACTTCCGGTGCGGGCATTGCAACAGCTTCTGGACCGGGAAGTCCGCGGACTTTAATCGCGGTTGCTGCGGCCAGGACGAGGCCAACGATCCGGAGCGACTGGCGTCGGTCCGCCAGGCCGCCCACGATCTGCAGGGCGTCGCCTTCTACGCGATATGCGAGAACGGCCAGCGCAGCGACGTGCCCGTTTCTTGGCCGAACACCTTGGCCCGCGTGGCGATCAACTGGCTCGACGTGGGACGCCCGGACGGTTGGGTGTCCTTGCTGCTCTTCGGCATCAAACGGGTTCGCGATAGCGAATGGCGCTCGCTCCGGGCCGACCCCTGCCCGCCGG
>CALAEG010000006.1 GCA_937890965.1 uncultured Caulobacteraceae bacterium
TTGAGGCGGTCAGTTCTTTCAGATTGTCGGCCATGGCCAAGTCCCCTGCGATCCGACCATTGAGCAGAATTCTTGAGTTGGGTGAACCGCCTCATGCGGTCGGCATGACTTACGTTTGAGTTTCCAATGCGCCATGCCCTTCCCCTGGGGGCAGGCTCCCCCGCATTCAGGGAAAGCTATCCAGAGGTCTTCAGGCGGACTCTTACCGACGCAGCCGAACGGCTAAGGGCCAACCTAGAACTCGCTCTCAACAACGTAATCCCGCCAGCCAAGGTGACATGGCAAAAGGCCCTGCGGGACGTCCGCCCACTTGCCTATGAAAGCGTGAAATTCGGGCTCACGTTCATTCTAGGCGCCGCTTCCGGGATGCTCGCCGGCCATTTCCACATTCCGCACTGAGACTGCCTAGCCCGGCAATTCCGCCTCAATAGCCGCGATCAAGCGGGGGTCATCCGGCTTCACTTGCGGCCCAAAGCGGCCGACCACTTCGCCGGATGAATTGACAATGAACTTCTCGAAATTCCACAGCACCGAGCCGTCGGCCGGGGCGCGGTCGCCGACGCCTTCGGCGACCGGGACGGCCTTGGTCAGGGCGGCGTAGAGCGGGTGCTGGCCGTCGCCCTTGACGACGATCTTTTCGAACATGGGGAATTTGACGCCGAAATTGGTGGTGCAGAATTCGGCGACCTCGGCATTTGTGCCGGGCTCCTGGCCGCCGAACTCGTTGGCGGGGAAGCCGGTCACCACCAGCCCCTTGTCCATGTAGTTTTCGTAGAGCTTTTCCAGCCCCTCATATTGCGGAGTCAGGCCGCATTTGGAGGCCACATTGACCACCAGGACCACCTTGCCCTTGTAGTCGCCGAGCGAGGCCGGGGCCCCATCGATGCGGTTGACGGGGATGTCGTAGACGGTCTCGGCCATGGGTGGCGCTCCCTTTTTGTTGGCGACACCCTAGTCGCGGGATGTGGCTCGCTCAAGACAGCGATCCTCCCCCGTAGGGGGAGGATCTGGAACAGCGCCCTCGCCGTTGCGAGCGGGGCGCCGTAAGAGGCGGCCGTGACCGAGCAAGCCTTACAGATCGTCGCCTGCGGGCCGCGCGCCGACGCCGAAGCCGCCGCGCGCGCCATCGATGCCGACGAGGCCCTGGAGGCCGCGACCTATTCCATCCTTGAGGAGGACGAGGCCAAGGGCGTCTGGCGCATCGACGCCTTTCCGGTGACCGCCGAGGAGGCGGACGGGTTTCGCCGGGTGCTGGGCGGCTGGCCGGGGCTCAGCGTGGTGGTCGAGGCCCTGGCCGACGCCGACTGGCTGGCCATGGCGCTGTCGGGCCTGCCGCCGGTGCGGGCCGGGCGGTTCTTCGTCTTCGGCCAGCACGATCGCGGACGGGCGCCGCCGAACACGGTCAATCTGCGCATCGAAGCGGGCGCGGCCTTCGGCACCGGCCACCATGGCACCACCGTCGGCTGCCTGATCGAGTTGGACCGGCTGCTGAAGGCGCGCCGCTTCGCCCGCGTGCTCGATGTCGGCGCCGGCACCGGCGTGCTGGCCATCGCCGCCGCGCGGACCGGAAGCCGCATCGTGCGCGGCACCGATATCGACCGCCCCTCGGTGCGCATCGCCGGCGAGAACGCCCGGCTGAACGCCGCCCGCGTACGCTTCCATGCCGCCAGCGACCTAGCCGGCGCGCCCATCCGGGCCGCGGCGCCCTACGACCTGATCTTCGCCAACATCCTGGCCCGGCCGCTGGTCGCCCTGGCCCACCCCATCGCCTCGGCGCTGGCGCCCGGCGGCCGGGTCATCCTCTCCGGACTGCTGCGCGGCCAGGAGCGGCGGGTGCGCGCCGCCTATCTCGCCCAGGGGCTGAAATTCGAGCACAGGCTCTATCGCGACGCCTGGGTCACGCTTGTTATGGCGCGCGGGGCCCGGCGGTATTAGATTTCGCCCCATGCGCCAGACCTTCGACGAGACCACCGACCCCTCATTTGGCGGCAAACACCTGCCCCTGATCCGCAAGGCCATGGCGGCGCAAGGGCTGGATGGCTTCCTCACGCCGCACGAGGACGAGCATCAGAACGAGTACCTGCCCGCCGCCAACGACCGGCTGGCCTGGGCCACCGGCTTCACCGGCTCGGCCGGGGCGGCGGTGATCCTGAAAGACAAGGCCGCCATCTTCGTCGATGGCCGCTATGCCCTGCAGGTCCGCGACCAGGTCGATCCGGCCCTGTTCGAGGTGCGCGACCTGGTGGACGGCGGCGTGCCGGCCTATCTGGAGACCGCGCTCGTCAAGGGCCAGACGGTCGGCTACGACCCGCGCCTGCACAGTCCCGACGCGCTCGAGCGCCTGAGCGCCGCGGCCGCCAAGGCCGGCGCCTCGCTGAAGCCGGTGGCGGCCAACCCGCTCGACCAGGCCTGGGGCAAGGAACGCCCGGCACAGCCGAGCGCCATGGTGGCGCCGCATCCGCTCGAATATGCCGGCGAGTCCTCGGCCGAGAAGCGGTCGCGGGTCGGCGGCGGCCTGATCGGGGTCGAGGCGGACGCCGCGGTGCTGACCGCGCCGGCCTCCATCGCCTGGCTGTTCAACGTCCGCGGCGGCGACGTGATCCGCTCGCCGCTGCCGCTGGCCCAGGCGATCCTGAACGCCGACGGCTCGGCCACCCTGTTCCTGGATTCCGCCAAGGTGTCGCCGGAGCTGCCGTCCTGGCTGGACAACGAGGTGGTGGTTTCGCCGCCCGAGGCCCTACGTCTATCAGCCCGACCTGACCGAGGAGACCAAGGTCGCCTACAAGGCCGCCC
>CALAEG010000007.1 GCA_937890965.1 uncultured Caulobacteraceae bacterium
TGGCCGGCTTTGTTCTCCTTGGCGTTTCGACCCTGGCATTCCAGGCGCGCCTGCTGGCGCCATTGCCCTGGATGATCCTCGCCGGCGCTGGGCTCTACATGGCTTACACCCCGTTCAACGCCATGCTGTTCGACCGGCTGATCGCCTTCAGCGGGCGCGTGGCGACAGCGGGCTTCCTGATCTATGTGGCCGACGCCTCCGGCTATCTCGGTAGCGTGGCGCTTCTGCTCTGGCGCAACTTCGGCGGGTTCAGGCTGGACTGGCTGCAATTCTTCACGCTCAGCGCCTATGCGACCAGCCTGGCCGGCGCGGTCCTGACGGCCTTCGCCGCCCTCTATTTCCGCGGCCGCGCCCATCAAGGCGCGCAGGGCGCCCTGCCCCTTCAGGTCGAGGTGGCGCAGCCCGCCGACCTCGTTGACATGAAGGTCATTGAGAACTCGATCGTCCCGATCACTCAGCGTGAGCCTGGTTGCACCAAGCTCACACACTGAACCATCATCCGGCGGCTTGCCGGTCTTTAACCCGCACGAATTATCCGTAGGCAGACGAAAATATACCTGAAATCCGCTCGGGGTCAGCGCGACTGCACGCCCCAGGCGAGGGCTAGTCCTGGAGATCGCCCCGGAAGACCGCCTCCTGAAAGGCCTCGAAGTCCATCGATGTGCCGTCCGGCAGCCGGACACAGACATCTCGTCTGCGCTCACGAACGAAAGCAACGGCGATGCGGGCTGCGGCGCCGACCGATTCGACCGGCTGCTCGTGAGGCTCTATTCCGCCGTACTGAACGATGTATGTCACATATCCGTCATACACAGACTCAGGCGCCGGTTCCAGGCGCTCCGTTTCAATCCTTCGGCTCTAGGCCCTCGGCATAGGGGGTCATGTTCATGTCCGGATAGCGGGCGGCGACATCGCGCAGGGTCTGTTGGTTCCAATAGTCGGAGCCCACCGGCGGCCAGCCGAACAGATCGCGCTGGCGCGGCGTCATCAGGCTCATGGCCTGGCCGAACCCCGGTTTCCCGGCATGGTGGGGCCAGCTCATCTTGCCGTTCCAGCGCCAGCCGCGCGACTGGAAGTCGATCAGCATGGCGAAGCGGGCGCGGCCCGGCGCGCCGAACGCCGATTTGGGTCGAAAGGGGTCGTCGCTGTGATGCCGCAAAGCGGTCGTTTAACCAGCCACGAAGTCTTTAGGTCCGGAAGTTGCGGCAGATCGTCGGCTGCCGCCACTGTCCGCGGATGCACCTGTTTCCCCGTGAAGAGGAATTGCGCTTTCTGATTGGCCTGGAGGTTGGTCAGGTATGCCTTGACCCCTGGTCCATTCAGTTCCGTTTCAGCGAGGGGGTTAGAATGACGGTCCAGGAGCAGTTTGAGCACGTTGATGCGCGGGGGACCCGCCATGTCCACCAAGCGAGCGACGAGCGCGATACCGGGCCCGTGTTCTTGCGCGAGCTAGTCCAGCAGCGGGTGACCAAGCTGACGGTAGAGCCGCTTCTTCTCACGCTTCATTTCAGCAACGGTGCTGCTATTCTCGTCCGCACGATGGAGGGGCCATACGAGTGCGGGCAGATTTACCCACCGGGCCAACCCGCCAAGCCGATCGTATTTTGAGTCCGCTAAGGGACGAGGCTGTGTGAAAACCCCGACACAGCTTAGGCTCGCTTATCGACACAGGTTTGGGGATGTCGATGAAGCGCTTTGTCGAGGGTGAGGATCGCCGGCAGGGCGTTCTGCTTCCGGAATACCTGGACGACTATGTCAGCGAAGAGAACCCGGTACGGGTGATCGACGTCTTCGTCGACGAGCTGGACCTTGGGGCTCTTGGGTTCGAGGGCGTCGTGCCGGAGGCGACGGGCCGGCCTGGCTATCATCCGGGCGTGCTGCTGAAGATCTACGTCTACGGCTACATCAACCAGGTGGCCTCGAGCCGGCGGCTGGAGCGCGAGGCGCAGCGCAACGTCGAGATGATGTGGCTGACGGGGCGGCTTGCGCCGGACTTCAAGACCATCGCCGACTTCAGGAAGGACAACGGACCGGCGATCCGGGCGGCGTGCCGCCAGTTCATCGTGCTGTGCCGGAAGCTGGACCTGTTCGCCCACGCGGTGGCGGCGATCGATGGCAGCAAGTTCAAAGCGGTGAACGCCACAGACAAGACCTTCACCCGCGCCTCGATCCAGCGGCGGATGGAGCAGGTGGAGGCCAGCATCGAGCGCTACATGGCGGCCCTGGA
>CALAEG010000008.1 GCA_937890965.1 uncultured Caulobacteraceae bacterium
TCTGCATCGCCGCAACCGTCATCTTCTGGCTCTGATCAATGAGTCCTGAGCCTAGGTCTGTTCGGTAAACCGTCGGCCGCGCCAGAAGCGCATGAAGCGCGCCGGGCCGTCCGGGTTTTCCAGCCGGGTCTCAAGTTCGCGCAGCACGTAGCGGGTGATGTCCGGAAGGTCGAGCGCCAGGGCCTCGTCCAGATCGACCCAGGCGATCTCGTCCAACTCGCCGCAATCGGGGCGCCGCTCCAGGCTGAGCAACCGGTCGGCCTCGGCGACAAAGAACCGCGCATCGAACCGCTTGGTCCGCGACGGCGGCGTCACCGCCCGCGCGATGACGTCCAACGCCTCCAGATCGGGCAGGGCGCCGATGGCGAAGAAATCGCGCCAGGGGCCCGCCACGGACCTGGGCTCGGCCTTCTCGGCCAATAACAGGCCGGCCTCCTCGAAGGTCTCGCGAATGGCCGAAAGCGCCAGCGCCCGCGCCCGGCGCGGAATCGTCCCCTCGGCCAGCCGCGCCGCCACGTCGTGGCGAAGCTCGTTGGCGGTGGGCGCGCGAAAGTCGCTGCGATCGATGCGGCCGCCGGGAAAGACCCACTTGTCGGGCATGAAGTCGTGGCCGGAGCCGCGACGGCCCATCAGCACGCGCGGCTTCTTGGCATCGCGGCGCAGGATGATCAGGGTGGCGGCGTCCCGGGGCCGGACGCTTCGGGTTCCTGGCGCGCGCGCGGCGACGTCGGGGCGCGGCGCGGTCGTGATGATCGGTGTGTCCATGGCGCCTAGTATCGCGAGTCCCGCCGGCGCCGAAAAGCCTGCCCTAGGGTCAAAACCCGACAATAGGAACCTTGACGCCGCGCCGAGGGGCGGCCCTTCTCCGCAGCGCATTGACCCATGGGAGCAAACCAGATGTCACTTCGGCTCTTGATCACCCTCACCGCGGCTCCCGGCAAAGGGGCGGACTTCGCGCAAGCCTTCAAGACGCGCTGCGAAGAGGTGATGCGGGAGCCCGGCTGCGAACAGTTCGAGGTGTTCCAGAGCGCGGTGAACCCGGACAAGCTGGTCCTGCTCGAGCTTTGGAAGGACCAGGCGGCGCTCGACGCGCACGCCAAGGTCAACGCCACGCGCGCGCCGCTGCCGGAGGGCTTGCGCTCCGGCGTCCCGGGCGAGCGCGAGGACTACACCTACAGCCGGGCCCGCTAGGCCGCTAGCGCCGCCCGCGCCGCCGCACGCCCAGCCTTGCCCGCGGGGCCTTCGGGTCCGGCGGTTCGGGTTCGCTCAGCATTTCGAACAGCAGGCCGCCGGTGATCGGGGTGGCTTCGCGCAGGCGCACCTGCACCTCCGCGCCCAGGCGCCAGCGGCGGCCGCTGCGCTCGCCGACCAGGGCGTGGGCGCGGTCGTCGTGGACGAAGTATTCGCCGCCGAGGGTGGAGACCGGGACCAGGCCGTCGGCGCCGGTCTCGGCCAGGCGGATGAACAGACCGAACCGGGTGACGCCGGTGATGCGGCCGGTGAACTCGGCGCCTTCGCGCCCCTCCATGAAGGCGGCGACATAGCGGTCGGTGGCGTCGCGCTCGGCGGCCATGGCGCGGCGTTCGGCGAGCGTGATGTGCTCGGCGATCTCGGTCAGGGTGGCCATCTCGGTGTCGGTCAGGCCGTCGTCGCCAAGGCCAAGCGCCCGGATCAGGCCGCGATGGACGATCAGGTCCGCGTAGCGGCGGATCGGCGAGGTGAAGTGGGCGTAGCGGTCCAGGTGCAGGCCGAAGTGGCCGACATTGTCGGGGCTGTAGATGGCCTGCATCTGGGTGCGCAGCACCACCTCGTTGACGATCTCGGCGTGCGGCGTGTCGCGCATCTGCTCCAGCAGCCGGTTGAAGCGCTCGGTGCGCGGCGCCTCGCCCATGCTCCAGCGCACGTCGAGGGTGGAGAGGAAGTCGGTGAGGTTTTTCAGCTTCTCCTGGCTTGGCGCCTCGTGCACCCGGTAGATCAGCGGCGTGCGGCGCTGTTCCAGCGTCTCGGCGGCGGCCGTATTGGCCTGGATCATCATCTCCTCGATCAGCTTGTTGGCGTCGAGGAACTTGCGCGCGGTGATCGAGGCGACGCGGCCATCCGCGCCAATGACGATGCGGCGCTCCGGGCTTTCGATCTCCAGCGGCGATCGCTTGTCCCGCCCGATCTTGAGCACGCCGTAGGCGGCCCAGAGAGGGCGCAGGACGGGTTCGAGCAGGGGACCGGTCACATCGTCAGGCAGGCCGTCGATCGCCGCCTGGGCCTGCTCGTAGGAGAGCTTGGCGGCCGAGCGCATCAGGCCGCGCACGAAACGGTGCGACAGCTTGCGGCCCTCGGCGTCGAACACCATGCGCACGGCGATGCAGGCGCGGTTCTCGCCTTCACGCAGCGAACAGAGGCCGTTGGATAGCCGCTCGGGCAGCATCGGCTCGACCCGGTCGGGGAAGTAGACGCTGTTGGCCTTCTCGCGCGCCTCGCGATCGAGGGCCGAGCCGGCGCGGACATAGGCCGCGACATCGGCGATGGCGACCCAGACCACCCAGCCGGCCTTGTTCTTCGGGTCGTCGTCGGGATGGGCATAGACCGCGTCGTCGTGATCGCGGGCGTCGGACGGATCGATGGTGATCAGCGGCAGGTGGCGCAAGTCGGTGCGGCCGGCCAGCGTGGGGGGCTCGGCGGCCTCCGCCTCGGCTTCCGCCGCCGCGGTGAACCCGGTGGGCAGGCCGTGGGTGTGGATGGCGATCAGCGAGGCGGCGCGCGGTTCGTCCTCGCGGCCCACCACCTCCAGCAGCTTGCCCTGTTTGGGCCCATAGCGTTCGCGGGCGGCGCCCACCTCGGCCAGCACCAGGTCGCCGTCGCGCAAGGCAGCGGCGTCCGGGCCGGTCAGCACCAGCCGGTCGCGGCTCTTGCGATCCACCGGCTCGACCCGGGTCTCGCCGCGGCCCTTGCGCACCACGCCCAGCAGGCGGTGAGCGCTCTGGCCAAGGCGCTTGATCAGCCGGGCCTCGGTCTCGCCGCCCTCCAGCCGCTCGAAGCGCACCAGAAGCCGGTCGCCCATGCCCGGCGCCCCGGCGGCGGCCTCGCCGCGATCGGGCGCCAGCCGGTAAGTTGGCCCGTCGTCCTTGCCCTTGCTCGGCCGGACGAAGAGATCGCCGTCGGCGTCGCGCTCGACCACATCGACCACCCCCACCGGTGGCAGGGCGTTGCTATTGCCCCGGCGTCCGCCGCGGGGGTTGCGGGGCGTTCTGGAGAAGGTCGGGACTCGCGGGCGCGCCATGAGCTCCGCATACCGCACCTTGGATCAAATCGCGACGCGTGGCCGCTACCTCTCACCGTTATCGCCCGGCTTGTCCGGGCGACCCATGAACACGGGAGACGCCGTTGATGCGCGGCGGCCGACGCCGTGCGAACTCAGATCAGCTGGCGTTCATGGGTGGCCCGAACAAGTCGGGCCATGACGGCAATAAATAGTGGACGGTGAGGCTGGGCGACTACCCGTTCAGGAACTCGAGCATGGCGGGCAGCGCGGTGCGGTCCTGCAACATGAAAAGGTGGCCGCCTTCGAAAAAGCGCAGATCCGCGCCGGGAATACGGCCGGCCATCCGATCTTGTGTTTCCGGCAGGGCGACGCCGTCATAGCGGCCGGCGGCGATGAGGACGGGACAGCGGATCTGGTCCAGCCGGTCCCAGGCAGCGTGGCCGGCGCGGGCTTCGAGCTGCCGGCGCGCGCCCATCTCGCGGCCGGGCTCGCCGGCATAGGGGTCCGCCGCGCCCATGGCGACGAACTGGGCGAACTGTTCGGCATTGGCCGCCTGCCAGGCGACGTCGCGGCGGGTGTCGGAGACCGGGATCAGATAGCGGGCGCGCTCTTCGCCCTTCAGGTGCTGGATCTCGTGGAAGGGGAAGGAGGCGCCGCCCGCGCCCCCGGGCGAGGTGCAGGCCAGGACCAGGCGCTCGACCTTGTCCGGATGCCGCAGCACCAGTTCCTGGGCCACCATGCCGCCGAAGGAGACGCCGACCACCTTGGCCGAGGCCCAGCCGAGGCTGTCCATCAGGGCCGCGGCATCATCGGCATAGTCGGCCATGCTGTAGTCGACATCCGGCTTGGCGGAACGGCCCAGGCCGCGCTGGTCGTAGGCGAGCAGGTCGAACGATTTCGGAAATGGCCCGTCGAGCACGTTCGGCTTGACGCGCAGGTCGCCGCCGGTGCCCGAGATGAACAGCAGCGGCGGGCCTTCGCCAGCGCGTTCGTAATAGAGCTCGATATTGGGCAGCTTGGCGATGGGCATGGGCGTATTTCAGCCCAGGCGAGGGCGCGGCGCCAGCCCTATGACGGCCGCGCCGCTCGCAATCCCGCGCTGGTCCCGGCGATTCTGCCGAACACCGCGCCGGCCATCAGCCCCGTACCGCCGGGATAGTTGAAATAGAACAGGCCGCCGACCAGCTCGCCGGCGGCGTAAAGGCCGGGAATCGGGCCGCCGTCGGCGCTGATCACCCGGCCCTCGCCGTCGATCTTCAGGCCGCCGAAGGTGAAGGTGACGCCGCAGGTGACCGCATAGGCTTCGAACGGCCCGGTCTCGATCGGATTGGCCCAGTTGGACTTCGGAATGGCCAGACCCACCGTGCAACGGCCGTCCTTGATGTTGGGATCGAAGGGCGCGTCGCGCTTCACCGCGGCGTTGAAGGCCTTCAGCGTGGCCAGGGCGCGGACCGGATCGACGCCTTCCAGCTTGCCGACCAGCGCTTCCAGGGTGTCGGCGCGCACCCTGGTGACCTGGCGGATGCGGTATTCGTCGCGCAGCATCGGGATGGTCGTGGCGTCGAACACCTGCCAGGCGAACTGGCCGGGCTGGTTCAGAATCACCCGGCCGTACTTGGCGTAGGTGTAGTTGCGGAAATCCGCCCCCTCGTCGACAAACCGCTCACCTAACGCATTCAGCATCACGCCCAAAGGATAGGAATGTTTCTGGAAATTGTCGCCGACCGCCAGGTCGCCGAACTCCGGCGCATTGCGGTCCCAGCCGACCGCGTGGCAGCCCGACCAGTTGCCGGCCGACGCCGCCCCCAGGTCCAGGGCCATGCGCAGGCCGTCGCCGGTGTTGAACCGGGTGCCGCGCACCTTGGCCAGGTCCCAGCCGGGCCCGAGATAGCGCGTGCGCCACTCGGCGTTGGATTCAAAGCCGCCGCAGGCCAGCACCACCGACTTGGCGGCGATTTCGTGGGTGACGCCGCCGATGCGGGCGCGCACCCCCTTGACCCCGTCGTCGTCGGCGATCAGGTCCAGCGCCCGGGCCTCGAAGGCGAGGGTGACGCCCTTGCGGCCCGCCACCGCATAGAGCGCCTCGATCAGGCCCGGCCCGCCGCCCCAGGCCTCGACCGTCAGCCCGCCCCAGAATTTGAACCGCCCGTCGATGCGATAGGCCTGCCGCCCCCAGATCGGCATGAAGCGCACGCCGGCATCGCGCATCCACAGCATCGTCGCCCGGCTGCGGTTGACCAGCAGGTCGCACAGCTCCGGATCGGTGCGGTATTCGGTGATCCGTCCCATGTCGTCGAAGAACTGGCCGGCCGTATAGGTCCCGAAATCGGCGCTGGCGGCCTCGGCGTCGGTCAGGTCCGGCATCAGGGCGCGCAGATCGTCCACCCCGTCATAGACGCAGCGAAAGGCGCCGGCGGTGAAGCGGCTGTTGCCGCCGCACAGGGCTTGCGGCGCGCGCTCCAGCACCAGCACCGACGCGCCCTGGTCCGCCGCCGCCAAGGCCGCGCAAAGGGCGGCGTTGCCGGCGCCGACCACAACCACATCGATCGACCGAGGCGTCATGCGGCTAAGGTTCCTCGTCAAGCGAGGCTGAGATCGGCGCTCGGGCCGGCCGCGTCAACCGGAACGCTTCAGTCCAGGTCGAAGGCCGAGCCGAACAATCGCTCCGCGTCGGCCATGAAGCCGTCGCCCTCGGCCGGTCCCGCGCCGTCGGTGCGGTATTTGAGGAAGAGTTCCTCCAGACCGCCCGGATGGAAGCTGACCAGGAGTTCGACCGGCGCCCCCGAGGCATTGGCATAGCCGTGCCGAACGCCCGGTGGCGCGCGCACGAAGTCGCCCGGGCCAAGCGTGACCACCTCCTCGCCGAGCAGGAATTCCAACTGGCCGCTGCGCACCATGAAGGTCTCCTCGCAGCCATCGTGGAAGTGGGCGCCATAGCTTCGCGGTCCGTCTCCCGCCGGCGCCGGTGCGACCGTCCACTCCATCAGGCCATAGGCGCCGCCGGTGTCGCGGCCGAAGATCAGGATGCGCCCACGGTCGGCGCCGTCCTCGAAGGCGGCGTGGTCGTCGTCGCTGCGGACGATGAGGCGAGGGGTCATGACGGCGGCTCCGTCGGGGAGATCACTGCGGGAAAGGCGCCGCGCACTGTCGTTCCGGCAAGCCCGCCGGGTGCAAGCTCGATTGCCTGAAACCCCCTTCCGCGGGCCCGGTGCGGGGCTTCGATCCGTTCGGCCAGTTCAGGCGAAAATCCGAACCGTCCATAGTACGCCGGGTCACCCAGGAGGCTTGCCACGCTGTACCCGCTCTCGGAGAGGTGCGCGAGGCCGGCCTTTACCAGGCGCGAGCCGATGCCGCGTCGGTGCAAAGCCGGTTCCACCGACAGGCACGTCAGATAGGCGCCCTTGACCATGCGGTCGTCGATGAACAAGTGCGCCAGGCACCACTGGGCGTGACCCACGATCGCGCCTGCGCGCGTGGCGACTTGGGCGAGGCACACCTCGGCTTCCGCCCGCACGGCCTCGACGAAATCGGCTGTGTCGCTGTCAGGACCGAAGGCCGCCGCCACCAGTGCGCGGATTTCGCGTGCATCCTCCGGGCGCTCAGAGCTGATATCGACCTCGATCATGGCGCCCCGGCTCATGACCGCCCTCCCGCCTCCAGAAAGCCGACGGTCTCGAAGTAGAAGGGGTCGGGATAGGGATTGCGCTCCACCGTCATGCCCAGCCTGCGCATCACGCGTTGCGAGGCCAGGTTGTCGTTCTCGGTGGTGGCCACGATGCGGCCGAGCCGACGAACGCCGAACATGTAGTCGATCAGCGCCTGGGCGGCCTCGGTGGCCAGGCCCTTGCCCTGGCGCGGCGGTGAAATGGCCCAGAACATCCCCATTTCGAGCGTGCAGGGGGCGTTCTCGGCGCCGCCGAAGGATGGCAGCTGACCGAAAGGCGACAGGCTCGGATTGAACCCGACCAGGCCGACAAAATCGCCGGTGGCCCGGTCGATCACCGTCCGTTCGCCCATGGGCGGCTGATTGAGGCGGGCCAGTTCGCGCTCATTGGCGATGGACCAGTCCACCCAGCTTCGTCGCCGCTCGAAATTGTCGGCCTCTGAGCGCTGGGAATCGGCCCAGCCGATGTCCTTATAGAGCTGGTGGCAGGCGGCGAGGTCGCCTGTGCGGATGGGGCGGATTTCCAGTCGCTCGGTGTGCAGGATCGGCATGGCGGTCCCGGCGTCGGGGCCTAAGCCGGCGGTATCGATATCGGTCAAGGTCTTGATCTTTCGAAGAGAGGTGAGGGCGCCCGCCGGCACGGGCGCGGGCCATCCCGACCCGACACGCCCCGGCGGTCCGATGAAAACCCGCGTCCCCGCGGGGCCTCAGCTCACGACAATCTTCAACATGGCGTCACGCTAGCCAGCCTCGTCGCTGGAGGTCAAGCGCCCGGGTCCACGCTTTCGCGGAGATGAGCGGAATAGAATAGGGCGCGGCGCCTAACAGGCGGTCCTAGGACGCGGCCTTTTTCCTCGGCGCCGCCTTCTTCGCCGCTGCCTTTCTGGCCGCCGGTTTCTTGGCTTTCACCACATTGGCGGTCTTGGGCGAGGGCTTGGCCTTGCGCTTCTTGCCGCCGCCGCCGGCGCCTTCGCGGGCGGCCAATAGCGCTACCGCCTCGTCCATGGTCAGCTCGGCGGGATCAGAGCCCTTGGGGACGTTGGCGTTGACGGCGCCGTGCTTGATGTAGGGGCCGTAGCGGCCGGAGAGGACGCGGACGGGCTGGCCGTCGGCGGGGTGGGCGCCGAGGTCCTTCAGGGCCTCGGCCGCGCCGCGTTGCGGGCGGCCGCCGCCGGCGCGTTTCTCGGCCAGGACGGCGACAGCGCGGTTGAGGCCGACGTCGAACACCTCGTCGGCCGTCGGCAGGTTGGCATAGGCGCCGTCGTGCTGGACGTAGGGCCCGTAGCGGCCGATGCCGGCCAGGATCATCTTGCCGTCTTCCGGGTGGGGGCCGACCTCGCGCGGCAGGTGCAGCAGGCGCAGCGCCTTTTCCAGGTCCATGACTTCCGGCGGCCAGCCCTTGGGCAGGCTGGCGCGCTTGGGCTTGTCCGCGCCGGTGGTCTCGACATAGGGGCCGAAGCGGCCGGCCTTCAGCCAGACGGCGTTGCCGGTTTCCGGGTCGATGCCCAGTTCGCGATCGCCGCCGCCGGCCGCCGTCTCGCCCTCGGTGGCCGCGATCGGGCGGGTGTGGCGGCATTCCGGATAGTTGGAGCAGCCGATGAAGGCGCCGTAGCGGCCGGTCTTTAAGGACAGGCGCCCGACCCCGCAGGTTGGGCAGAGGCGGGGATCGGAGCCGTCGCCCTTGTCCGGGAAAATGTGCGGACCAAGCGACTCGTTCAGCGCGTCGAGGACGGCGGTGGTGCGCAGGGCGCCGATCTCGCCGACGGCGGTGTGGAAGTCCTTCCAGAAGTCGCGCAGCAGCGCCTTCCAGTCGAGGTCGCCGGCCGAGACCAGGTCGAGCTTTTGCTCGAGGTCGGCGGTGAAGTCGTACTCGACGTAGCGGCGGAAGAATTCCTCGAGGAAGGCGGTGACCAGCCGGCCTTTGTCTTCCGGCACGAAGCGGTTCTTCTCCATGCGCACATAGTCGCGGTCGCGCAGCACGGTCAGGATCGAGGCATAGGTCGAGGGCCGGCCGATGCCGAGTTCTTCCAGCTTCTTGACCAGCGAGGCTTCCGAATAGCGCGGCGGCGGCTCGGTGAAGTGCTGGTCGGCGCGGGCGGCCTGGACGCGGGCCTCGGCGCCCTGGGCGACCTGGGGCAGGCGGCCGCCGTCCTCGTCATCGGCATCCTGAGCAAGACCGGAAACGCTTTGCGTTTCCGGGGCGTCGCGGCCTTCTTCATAGACCTTCAGATAGCCGTCGAAGAGGATGACCTGGCCGGTGGCGCGCAGGCCCGTGCGGCCGTCGGCGCTCTCCAGGTCGATGGTGGTCCGCTCGATGCGCGCGGCCTCCATCTGCGAGGCGATCATCCGCTTCCAGATCAGTTCGTAGAGCCGGCCGAGGTCGGGCTCGAGGCGGAGCGAGCCCGGGTTGCGGTCCAGGCTGGTCGGGCGGATCGCTTCGTGGGCCTCCTGGGCGTTCTTGGCCTTGACCTTGTAGAGCCGGGCGCTTTCGGGGACGTAGCTCGCGCCATAAAGGCCCTTGATGACGCTTCGGGCCTCGTCCAGCGCCTCGGGCGCGGACTGGACGCCGTCGGTGCGCATGTAGGTGATCAAGCCCACCGTCTCGCCGCCGATGTCGATGCCCTCATAGAGGCGCTGGGCGGCCTGCATGGTGCGCTGAGCGGAGAAGCCGAGCTTGCGCGAGGCCTCTTGTTGCAGCGTGGAGGTGGTGAAGGGCGGCGCTGGATTGCGCCGGGCGGGCTTCTTCTCGACCGCCGAGACCTTGAAGGTCGCGGCCTGGACGGCGGCTTTGGCGGCGTCGGCGGATGCCGCGTCCGGCAGGTCGAACTTGGCCAGCCGCTTGCCCTGGTGCTTGACCAGGCGGGCGGCGAAAGGATCGGAGCCGGCGGTGACGTCGGCCTCGACGGTCCAGTATTCCTCGATCTTGAAGCGCTCGATCTCGATCTCGCGATCGACCACCAGGCGCAGCGCCACCGACTGCACCCGGCCGGCCGAGCGCGCGCCCGGCAGCTTGCGCCAGAGCACCGGCGACAGGGTGAAGCCGACCAGATAGTCCAGCGCGCGGCGCGCCAGATAGGCGTCGACCAGCTCCATGTCGATGTCGCGCGGGTGCTTCATCGCCTCGGTGACCGCCGACTTGGTGATGGCGTTGAACACCACCCGCTGCACCACCGCGTCCTTGACCACCTTGCGGTTGTTCAAGACCTGCAGCACGTGCCAGCTGATCGCCTCGCCTTCGCGATCCGGGTCGGTGGCCAGGATCAGCTTGTCGGCGCCCTTCATGGCCGCGGCGATGTCGGAAAGCCGCTTCGCCGCCTTGGGATCGACCTCCCAGATCATCTCGAAATCGTCGTCGGGCTTCACCGAACCGTCCTTCGACGGCAGGTCGCGCACGTGCCCATAGCTGGCCAGCACGGTGTAGCCGGAGCCCAGGTATTTGTTGATGGTTTTAGCCTTGGCCGGGCTCTCGACGACGACGACGTTCATGCAATCTCATGTGATGGACTGACCGGGAAACGGTCCAGCCAAGGGCGCGGAAAGTGGGGGCGACACCCCCGCCGTGTCAACTTGGGGTTTGGCGAAGGGTTGTTTTAGGCCTTCACGGCAAGGCCGCCAGGCAGCAATTCGGCCCGGCCGGCGAGGGAAAGTTCGGTCAGGGCGGCATAGACCATGGCCGCCGGCGCGGCCGTAATGCGGACCAGATCGTCGCGCGGTGTCGGGGTCGGCGACAGCAGTTCGGCGATGCGTTCACGCAAGCGCGCGATCTCGTCGTCCGGGCCGGGGTCGGCGGCGTCGTCCTGGAAGCCGCGCTCCGGTTCGCGGAGGCTCGACAGGCCGGAAATGGCCCGCAGCACGTCGTCCACGCCTTCGCAGAGCGCCGCGCCCTGGCGGATCAGGTCGTTGGTCCCTCTGGCGCGCGGGTCGAGCGGCGAGCCGGGCACGGCCAGCACCTCGCGGCCCTGTTCCGCCGCCAGGCGGGCGGTGATCAGCGAGCCGGAGCACAGTTCGGCCTCGACCACCACAACGGCCAGCGACAGGCCGGCGATCAGCCGGTTGCGCCGGGGGAAGTCGCGCGCCTGGGCCTTGGCGCCCGGCGGGCTCTCGGAGACCACGCAGCCTTCGGCGGCCAGACGCGCATAGAGGTCCCGGTGATCCGGCGGATAGATGTCGTCGATGCCGCCGCCGAGCACGGCGATGGTCCCGGTGGCCAGGGCGCCTTCATGCGCAGCCCCATCGATGCCGCGGGCCATGCCGGAGACCACCACATGGTCGGCCTGGCCGAGATCGCCGGCCAGGCCGCGGGCGAAGCGCTGGCCGGCGGCCGAGGCGATGCGGGCGCCGACGATGGCGACGGCGGGCCGGTTCAGCAGGTCGGCCTTGCCCAGGACCCAGATCAGCGGCGGCGGCGGGTCGAGCGCGCCCAGCAGGGCGGGGAAGTCCGGTTCGTAGGCCGCGATCAGCCGCGCGCCCAGGGCTTCGCCGGCAGCGATCTCGCGTGCGGCGTCATCGATGCTGGGAATGTGCAGGGAGGCTGTGCGGCCGCCGCGCCGGGACAGTTCCGGCAGGGCCGCCAGCGCTTTTGTGGTGTCGCCATAGCGGCGCACCAGTTGCTCGAAGGTGACCGGGCCGACGTTCTCGCTGCGCGCCAGCCGCAGCCAGTCGCGGCGGG
>CALAEG010000009.1 GCA_937890965.1 uncultured Caulobacteraceae bacterium
CCAACAAGAAGCTGATCGGCGCGCGCGATCCGCTCGGCATCCGCCCGCTGGTGCTTGGCGATCTCAGCGGCAAGCCGGTGCTGGCCTCCGAAACCCGGGCGCTGGACATGGTCGGCGCCAAGTTCGTCCGCGACATCGAGCATGGCGAGGTCGTTGTCATCTCCCGCGACGGCATCGAGTCCTTGCGCCCCTTCCCAGCGGCGAAGGCCCGGCCGTGCGTGTTCGAATATGTCTATTTCGCCATGCCGGACTCGGTGGTGAACGGCCGCTCGGTCTACGACGTCCGCAAACGCATGGGCCAGCGCCTCGCCGACGAGAGCCTGGTCGACGCCGACGTGGTGGTGCCGGTGCCCGACTCCGGCGTGCCGGCGGCGCTCGGCTTCGCGCAACAGGCCGGGCTGCCGTTCGAGATGGGCATCATCCGCAACCATCACCTCGGCCGCACCTTCATCCAGCCCAACCAGGACGCCCGCGAACTCAGCGTGCGCATGAAGCACAGCCCCAACCGCGCCGTCCTGGCCGGCAAGCGGGTCATCCTGGTCGACGATTCGATCGTGCGCGGCACCACAACGGTCAAGGTGGTGAAGATGGTCCGCGACGCCGGCGCCAAGGAGGTACATCTGCGCTCCGCCTCGCCGGCGATCCGCTTCCCCGACTTCTACGGCATCGACATGCCCGACCGCGAACACCTGATCGCCGCCCAGATGAGCGTGCCGGAGATGGCCAAGCGCTTCGGCGTCGACAGCCTGGGCTTCCTCTCCGTCGATGGCCTCTATTGGGCGATGGATTGCGGGCCGCGCGATCCGGTCTGCCCGCAGTTCACCGACCACTATTTCACCGGCGACTATCCCACCCGCCTGCTCGACCGCGAAATCGCCGAGGGGCGCAACGAGCAGGTGGAGCGGCAACTGTCCTTCCTGGTCGACGCGTGAGCGCGCTGGACGGCCGGATCGCGCTGGTCACCGGCGCCTCGCGCGGCATCGGTCGCGCCGCCGCCCTGGCCCTGGCCCAGGCCGGCGCCCACGTCATCGCCGTCGCCCGCACCCAAGGCGCCCTGGAAGAGCTGGACGACGAGATCCGCGCCCTGACCGGCGAGCGCGCCACCCTGGTCCCCCTCGACCTGGCCAATGGCGACGGTATCGACCAGCTGGGCCTGGCCATCCACCAGCGCCACGGACGTCTCGACATACTGGTTCATGCCGGCGCCATGCTGGGCGGGCTCTGGCCGGTGGCGCATATGGGCCCGGCGCACTGGGACCAGATTGTCGCCGTCAACCTGACCTCGGCCTATCGGCTGATCCGCTCCATGGAGCCGCTGCTGCGCCAGTCCGAGGCTGGCCGCGCCATCGTGCTGACCACCGGGGTCGCCGAGCGCCCACGGGCATTCTGGGGCGCCTACGCGGCCACCAAGGCCGGACTGGAGGCCCTGGTGCGCTGCTGGGCCGACGAGATCGAGAGCACGCCCATCCGCGCCGTCCTGCTCGACCCCAATGTCATGCGCACCCGCATGCGCGCCGAGGCCTTTCCCGGCGAGGACCCCGAGGCCCTGCCGCATCCGTCCGAAATCGGGCCGATGATCGTCGAGCTGGCGGCCAAGGCCGATCTCGGCCTGCCGAAACAGACGGTGAAGTTCAGCGCTTGGAAGGCCGCGGCTTCGCAGGCCGCGCGCGCTTAGCCTTTAGCCTGAGCCGGTTGATGCGCGAATTGCGATCGACCGGCTTTTGCTTGGCCCGGCCGCTCGGCCCGCCATCGGCGTTCACGAACGGGTTCTTGGTCGACTTGATGGTCAGCCGCACCGGCACGCCGGGCAGGTCGAAGCTCTCGCGCAGGCTGTTGATCAGGTAGCGGCGGTAGCTGTCCGGCAGCTGGTCGGCGCGCGAGGCCATCATCACGAAGGTCGGCGGACGCGCCTTGGTCTGGGCCAGGTATTTCGGCTTGATCCGCCGGCCATTGACCGCCGGCGGCGGGTGACGCTCCAGGGCCACGTGCAGCCAGTCGTTCAGGTCGCGGGTCTTCAGCTTGGTCGACCAGTCGCCGTGCACCTTGATCACCGCCGGCATCAGCTTGTCCAGGCCCCGGCCGGTCTCGGCCGACAGCGCCACCACGGGCGAGCCGCGCAACTGCGGCAACAGCCGCTCCGCCTCGACGGCGAAGGCCTTGAGCAGGCCCTGCTCGTCCTCGATCAGGTCCCATTTGGCCAGCACGAAGACCAGGGCGCGGCCCTCGCGCTCGATCAGGTCGGCGAGCTGCAGGTCCTGGGTCTCGAACGGGTGGGTGGCGTCCATGATCAGCAGCACCACCTCGGCCATGCCGATGGCCCGCAGCGCGTCCTGGACCGACAGCTGTTCGAGCTTTTCCTCAACCCGCGCCTTGCGCCGGATGCCGGCGGTATCGACCAGCCGCAAGCGCCGGCCCTGCCAGGTCCAGTCCACCCGGATCGAATCGCGGGTGATCCCGGCTTCCGGACCCGTCAGCAGCCGGTCCTCGCCGATCAGCCGGTTGACCAGGGTGGACTTGCCCGCGTTCGGCCGGCCGACCACCGCGATCAGGATCGGCGCCTCGCTATCGACCGCCTCGGACGCCTCCTCGACACCGTCGGAAGCCAGCTGCAGCACGTCGTAGAGGTCAGACATGCCCTCGCCGTGCTCGGCGGAAATGGGGATCGGCTCGCCAAGTCCGAGTTCGAAGGCCTCGTTGGCGCCGGCATTGCCCGCCTTGCCCTCGGCCTTGTTGGCCAGCACCACCACCGGCTTGTCGCGACGGCGCAGGATCTCGACGAACTCGCGGTCCAGCGGCACGATCCCCTCGCGCGCGTCGATGACGAAGAGCACGATGTCGCAGTCCTCGATCGCCAGCTCCATCTGCGCCTGCATGCGCGCGGCCAGGCTCTCGTCGTCCTGGTTTTCGAAGCCGGCGGTGTCGATCAGCTCCAGGTCGAGGTCGCCAAGGCGGCCCGCGCCATAGCGGCGGTCGCGGGTGACGCCTGGCCGGTCATCGACGATGGCGAGCTTGCGCCCCGCCAGCCGGTTGAACAGCGTGGACTTGCCGACATTGGGTCGGCCGACAATGGCGAGCTTGAGCGCCACGGGCTAGAGCGGGGCGAAAAAGTGGGAACCGGTTTTTCGCATCAATCCCGCTCTAAACCCTTAGAAGCGATCACGTTCATGATTTCGGATTGAACCAATCCAAAATCATCGTGATCTACCGTATGGCGATCAGCTCCGCCGCTTCGGTCGCGACGTAGAGGTTTGCGCCAACCGCGATCGGGTTCATCAAGGCGTCCGAGCCGAGCTTGAGCGTGCGCTGCACCGCGCCGGTCTTCGGATTGAGCGCGACGGCCTCGCCCATGCTGGAGACCAGCACCAGGTTGGGCCCGGCCAGGATCGGGCCCGACCAGATCGCGCGATCCTTCTTGCGCTTGCCGTGGTTGAGATCGCTGATCCAGTAGATCTGGCCGTTGTCGCGCGAGGCGCAGACCACGCGGCCAAGGGTGTCGCTGACATAGACCACGTCGCCCACCGGCCAGGGCGTCGTCGTCGAGGTCACCGGCAGGGTCCAGCGCTGGGCGCCGGTGCGCATGTCGATGGCGGCCATCATGCCGGAATGGCTGACCGCATAGACGTCGCCGCGATAGATCGCCGGCCGTCCGGCGATGTCGCGGATTTCGGACAGCGCGCTGTTGCGGTTGGACTTGGAGAGTTCGTCGCTCCACAGCGGATTGCCGTTCGCCGCCTGCAGCGCGACCAATTCGCCCGAGGCGAAGGCGGTGACCACCGCTTCGCCCGAGATCGCCGGGCTCGAGGCCGCCAGGATGCGCGCCGGCTCGACCAGGGCCTGGTGGGCCCAGCCGGGCTGGCCGGTGGCGGCG
>CALAEG010000010.1 GCA_937890965.1 uncultured Caulobacteraceae bacterium
CCCCTCATCCGACCTCCTTCGGAGGCCACCTTCTCCCGCAAGGGGAGAAGGATGCGGAAACTCGCCCCACACCTAACTTGAAAAGGGGACCTTTGCGGCTTGCCGGGCGGTTAATGACGCTGTTACGTCTCTTTCAAGCGGGCTTTCGCGCCCGAGAGGAAACAAGGGGCTTTGGTTATGGCGGGTCTGCTCGCAAATCTGCGCAATGTCGTGATCGTCAGCTTCATTCTGGCGCTCATTTTCATCGCGGCCTATTTCAGCGTCTATGGCGGTGTCGCCGACCAGACCTTCTGGACGGCGATCTTCCGCTGGCTGCACGTGCTGTTCGGGATCATGTGGATCGGGCTGCTCTGGTATTTCAACTTCGTCCAGACGCGGATGATGCCGCAGATCCCCGCCGAGCTGAAACCCGGCGTTTCCAAGTACATCGCGCCCGAGGCCCTGTTCTGGTTCCGCTGGGCGGCGGCGTTCACCCTTTTGATGGGCATCATCCTTGCCGGCGCGCGCGGCTACATCGTCCAGGCCTATACGCTGGGCGCCACCGAAGGCTTCGCCAACAAGGGCCACATCCTGATCGGTGTCGGCATGTGGCTGGGCACCATCATGGCCTTCAACGTCTGGGTGTTCATCTGGCCGAACCAGAAGAAGGTGCTGGGCATCGTGGCGGCCGATGACGCGGCCAAGGCGACGGCGGCCCGGGTCGCCGGCATGGCTTCGCGCATCAACACCCTGCTGTCGGTGCCGATGCTGGTGGCCATGACTATGCACCAGACCCTGATCGGCTGACCGACCTAGGCTTGGACGACCTCGACGCGACGGTCCGGCGGGCCGATCCGGACCGCTGGCTGGCCAGCCGGTTCGTCGCCTACCCCGTCGCGCGGGCGGACGTGGTCGCGCTCTACGCCTTCAACCACGAGCTGGCGCGGGCGACCGAGGCCGCGCGCGAGCCGCTGGTGCAGGAGATCCGCCTGACCTGGTGGCGCGAGGCGCTGGACGAGGTCTTCGCCGGCCGCCCGCCGCGCCGCCATCCGGTGGTCGAGGCGCTGGCGGAGACCATCCGCCGCCTTAGCCTGCCGCCAGCGCCCTTCGAGACCATGATCGAGGCCCGCATGGAGGCCATCGATGCGTCGGTCGCCGACGAGGCGGCCGTCTATCGCCATATCGACACGACCGCCGGGATGCTGATGGGCCTTGCCGCATCCGCGCTGGACGGAACGGCGTCATCGGCCGCGACCCAGGCCGCCGCCCGCGCCTGGGGCCTCGCCGGCCTGGCGCGGCTACGGCGCACCGGCGTGGATCGCCTGCCCAAGGCTTGGGACCAGGCTGAAATCCGACGCAGGGTTCGCGCAGCCATGGCCGCCGCGCGAGCCGCCGCCCGCGACCTCCCAGTCGCCGCCTTTCCAGCCATCGCCTATGCGACCCTGGCGAACACCTACGCGGCCGGGCGAGCGCCTTCGGAGCTTGAGAAACGGCTGCGGCTGACCACAGCCGTCCTGACGGGGCGGCTCTAGACTCGCGTTTTATTCCGCCGCCGCGCGGATGCTCCGGCCCAGCCAGGCGTCGATGTCGTTGAGGGCGCGGATGGACATGGCCCGTTTGCGCGCGCGGCCGCGTTCGCCGCGGCCCTTGGGGCGTGGGGCGGCGTCCGGCGTCTCCAGCGGCGGTAAGAGGCCGTAGTTGATGTTCATCGGCTGGAAGGAGCCGCCGGCCATGTGGCCGCCGGTGATATGGGCGACCAGGGCGCCAAGGGCCGTGGTCGGCGGCGGTGGGTCGAGGGCCACGCCCAGCCGCTCGGCCGCGGCCAGCCGTCCGGCGATCAGGCCGATGGCGGCGCTCTCGACATAGCCCTCGACGCCGGTGATCTGGCCGGCGAAGCGCAGGCGGAGATCCGCCTTCAGCCGCAGGCTCGGGTCGAGCAGGCGCGGGCTGTTGATGAAGGTGTTGCGATGCAGGCCGCCCAGCCGGGCAAACACCGCGCGCTCAAGGCCCGGAATGGTGCGGAAGACCTCGGTCTGGGCGCCGTGCTTCAGCTTGGTCTGGAAGCCGACCATGTTCCACAGCGTGCCCAGCGCATTGTCCTGGCGCAGCTGCACCACCGCATAGGGCTTTTCCTCGCGGTTGTGGGCGTTGGTCAGGCCGACCGGCTTCATCGGCCCGTGGCGCGGGGTCTCGCGCCCGCGTTCGGCCATCACCTCGATGGGCAGGCAGCCGTCGAAATAGGGGACCTGTTCCCAGTCCTTGAACTCGGTCTTCTCACCCGCCAGCAAGGCGTCGATGAAGGCTTTGTACTGATCCCGCGTCATCGGGCAGTTGATATAGGCCGCCGCGTCGCCACCCGGGCCTTCCTTGTCGTAGCGCGACTGGCGCCAGGCCACGTCCATATCGATGGTTTCGGCGTGCACGATGGGGGCGATGGCGTCGAAAAAGGCCAGCTGGTCCTCGCCGGTCAGGCTAAGAATGGTCTCAGTCAACGCCGGCGAGGTGAGGGGGCCGGTGGCGACGATGACGCTGTCCCAACGGGCGTCGGGCGCCGCGATCTCCTCGCGGGCGATGCTTACCCGCGGATGCGCCTGCAGCCGCGCGGTCACGGCACGCGCGAAGCCGTCGCGGTCGACGGCCAGGGCGCCGCCCGCCGGGGTCTGGTGGGCGTCGCCGCACGCCATGATCAGCGAACCGGCGCGCCGCATCTCGGCGTGCAACAGGCCGACCGCATTGTACTCCCAGTCATCGGAGCGGAAGGAGTTGGAACAGACCAGCTCGGCCAGGTCCTGGCCCTGGTGGGCATCGGTGCCGCGCACCGGCCGCATCTCGTGCAGCACCACGGCGGCGCCGGCCTCGGCGATCTGCCAGGCGGCTTCCGAGCCGGCCAGGCCGCCGCCGATCACATGAATGGGGTCAAGGCTCATGCGGCGGGTCTTACGCCGTGGACCCTGCGCGCGGAAGTGGCGCGCACGGCCAAGCCATGCTTATCCTCAGGCCCTGGGGTCGGGACAGGGGGCGTGAGATGGCGGAAATTGCGGTCGGCGGGGCGATCAACGAAGGGTTCTCGCTCATTCGCCGGCATCCGGGCGCGGTCTTGCTCTGGGGCCTGGCGCGAATCGTGCTCGCCGTGGCCATCATCGGCCTCTATGCGCCGGTCTATTTCAGTATCTTTCAGGCGGTTCGCGCCGGCGCTACCCCCGCCTCGCTCCAGGGCAATCCCCAGATCATGGCGATGCAGTCGCTCAGCTACGTGATCAACATATTGCAGCTTCTGGTCTCGGCGGTGGTCACGTGCGCGGTGTTCCGGGCGGTGTTGCATCCGGAGCGCAGCCAGTTCGCCTATCTTCGCCTCGGCGCGACCGAGTTCTTCGTCGCCGTACTCTTGCTCGGCGCCGGCTTTGTCGTCGGCATCGGGCTGATCTTCGTGATCCTGATCGCCGCGATCGTGATCGCGCTGCTGGCCGTCATGCATCTGGTCTGGGCGGCGGTGATCGTCGGAATCGCGGCGGCCATCGCCGCGATCGGCGCCCTGATCTATCTCGGCCTGCGCTTTTCGATGGTCGGGCCGATGATCGTCGAGGACGGCAAGTTCCACCTTGGCGAATCCTGGGCCCTGACCAAGGGCCACGTCGGTTCGCTGTTCATGATCGGCCTGTTGCTGGTGGTCGTGGCCCTCGTCGCCGAAATTGTGCTGGTTATCGTCCTGGTCGCCGTCGGCGCCGGGGCGCTGACCGCCATCGCCGGGGGGATGAGCAATATTCCAGTGCTCTTCCAGGAGCCGCCTCAGGTGCTGTTCGCGCGGCTGGGGCCGATCCTGGTCATCGCCGCGATCATCTGGGTTCCGTTCATAGGCTGCATCTCGGCGATCATGGCCGCGCCCTGGGCCAGGGCCTACCGCGACCTGCAGCCGCCGGACCTCGCCGCCACCTTCGCCTGAGGCGAACCGCAGCGCCACAGGCCCTTGCAAACCAACGGCCGGCGGAGCTTTCGCATGGACGCGAGAGTCAGGCCGTTGCTAGACAGGGTCCATGAGTAGTTTTTCGCCTGCCGATGCGGCGTTCGAGGGGTTTCGCCTGACCCGTGAGCGCCCACGCGCGGTGATCGCCTGGGCGCTGTGCTATCTCGTCTTCACCTATCTGATCAGCGCCATCGCCGATCTGACGCTGGGGCCCCAGTCCAAGGCCCTGATCGCCGACCTGCAGCGCGCCAGCGCCGACCCGGCCGCCTTCTGGCCGGCGGCGCAGAAGATGGCGCCCTTCTTCCTGGCCGGCCTGCCGCTGAGCCTGGCCTTCCAGGCCATCTTCACCTGCGCCATCTACCGCGCCATCCTGCGCCCGGCGGAGTCCGGCCGCGGCTATCTCAGGCTGGGTTTGGACGAGCTGCGCATGATGGTGCTCAACCTGATCCTGGCGGTGATCTGGGGGGCGACCATTTTCGTCTTCCTGCTGGTGACCCTGGTGGCCGCGGCGACGGCAGGCACGGCGGGCGAGGCGATCACCGTGCTGATCGCCGACGTCGTCACCGTTGGCGTCTTCTGTGCAGCGGTCACGGTGGCCATGCGCTTGTCCCTGGCCGGTCCGATGACCTTCGCCGAGCGGCGGTTGCGGGTGTTCGCCTCCTGGACCATGAGCAAGGGGCTCTTCTGGCGGCTGTTCGGCGCCTACGTGCTGTCGCTCATCCTGGCCGTGATCGTGCTTCTGCTCATGCTGCTGGTCCTGGGCGCCGCGGCCAAAATATTGACCCAGGTCACCAGCCTGCCGCTGACGGCGCTGGGCGCCGCCGCGACCAACCCGCTGGCGGTGGTGATCACGATCGTGTCGCAGGCGGTGACGGTGCTGATCCTCACCTGTTTCAACGTCGTGCTGAAGGCCTGGCCGGCCCAGGCCTACAAGGAGCTGATCGGCCCAGCGACGCCGGCGGCGGCCGTGGTCGACTGAGGCTTTAGGCTGAGGCGCTGGGCCTGGCCCTGATGCGCTCGTGCCAGGCCGCGAGATTGGTTCGCTCGGCATCGATATCCAGGCCGATCCAATGGGCGAAGTCCACCGTCGAAAGGGCGCAGATATCGGCCATGGAAAAGGCGTCGCCGGCGATGAACTCCCGGTCGGCCAGCTCGCCGTCCAGCCAGCGCTGGGCGTTGGAATAGGCGGCGCGGTTGGACTCGCCGAACTCCTTGAACTGGGTGAGCAGGGCGGCGGTGTACGGGTGGGCGTGGCGCCAGAAGTTGCCTACCGGGCTCATCAGTTGGAACTCGATGCGCCGCACCCACATGTCGACATTGGCCTTCTCGGCCGCGGTCCTGCCGAACAGGGAGGGCTCGGGCTGGATTTCCTCGAAATAGCGGCAGATGGCGACGGTCTCCGAGATTGCGGTCCCATCATCCAGCAACAGGGTCGGCACCTGGCCCAGCGAGTTCATCTGGCGATACTCCGCCGACTTGTGCTCGCGCTTGCTCATGTCGATCGGCGTCTCGGGCAGATCGATGCCCTTCTCGGCCAGAAACATGCGCACCCGACGCGGGTTCGGCGCCGGCTTGGGCGCGCCGTAAAGCTTCATGAGGTCGTCCTCCCGTTTCGCCGAGCATAGATCAGGCGACGCCGGGTGAGGGCAAGCGATCCGTAAGCCGGCTGTCCGCTAAAAGCCCATATAGGTCTTGTATTCGCCGATGATCGAACGCCAGCGGGTCAGGGTGTGATCGAGCTGTTCGTAGGTGCCGCCTGGACTGACATCGATGTCGTATTCGGCCCAGTATTGGCCGCTGCTGGTCGTATAGGCGCGGATGTAGCGTTTTTCGGTATTCCAGGCGTTGATCCGGGCCAAAGAGCCGGGCGAACTGGGCCAGCCGGCGGCGTACTGGATGGAGTCGCAGCGGCCCGCGCTGCAGCCATAGAAATAGATGTCGTAATTGACCCCATCTATGCTGCTGGAGACGATCCTCTCCTCGGGCTTGGCGCCGTCCGATTGATCCGGCTTGATGGTCGCGGGGTAGCCGGAGGCGTGCAGCCAGCTCGCCACCTCCTCGTAGGTCAGGCCGCCGGACGGGATGTCCCGCGCATTGGCGGTTCCGGCGAAAGCGCCGAGGGTCAGAACCGCGGCGACGGCGCCAACGGCGATCGATAGCTTCATGATGCGCCCTCCCGTTGGATCGCGGATTGGCCCCAGGCGTCCGGATCAACCAAGCTACGGTCAAGCTTACGCGCAGTGAAGGCGCATGGGAACCGGCGGCGCCTCTAAGACCCCGCCATCGCCTTGACCCGGCCGGCCTTCTTCGGCGCCGCCTGCGCCCGGCGGCGTTCCTCGTGCCGTTGCAGCGACTGGGCCAGATAACGGCCGGTCCAGCTGTCCTTGTCGGCGGCCACCTGTTCGGGCGTGCCCTGGATCAGGATGCGGCCGCCGCCGTCGCCGCCCTCGGGGCCGAAGTCGACGATCCAGTCGGCGGTCTTCACCACATCCAGATTATGCTCGATGACCACCACCGTATTGCCGTGATCGACCAGCTCGTGCAGCACCTCGAGCAGCTTGCGCGTGTCCTCGAAATGCAGGCCGGTGGTGGGTTCGTCGAGGATGTAGAGGGTGCGGCCGGTGGCCCGCCTGGAGAGTTCCTTGGACAACTTCACCCGCTGCGCCTCGCCGCCGGACAAGGTGGTCGAGGGCTGGCCGACCTGGACATAGCCAAGCCCGACCCGCTTCAGCGTCTCCATCTTCTCGCGCAGCACCGGCACGGCCTTGAAGAAGTCGGCGGCCTCGTCGACGGTCATGTCGAGCACGTCGGAGATCGACTTGCCCTTGAACAGGACCTCCAGGGTCTCGCGGTTGTAGCGCTTGCCCTTGCAGACGTCGCAGGTGACGTAGACGTCGGGCAGGAAGTGCATCTCGATCTTGATCACGCCGTCGCCCTGGCAGGCCTCGCAGCGGCCGCCCTTGACGTTGAACGAGAAGCGGCCCGGTCCGTAGCCGCGCGCCTTGGACTCCGGCAGGCCGGCGAACCAGTCGCGGATCGGCTGGAAGGCGCCGGTATAGGTGGCCGGGTTCGACCGCGGCGTGCGGCCGATCGGCGACTGATCGATGTCGATGACCTTGTCGAAGAACTCCAGCCCCTCGATGCGGTCGTAGGGCGCCGGGGCGTCGGAGGCGTTGTTCAGCCGCCGGGCCGCGGCCTTGTACAGGGTCTCGATGGTGAAGGTCGACTTGCCGCCGCCGGAGACGCCGGTGATGCAGGTGAAGACACCCACCGGGATCTCGCCGGTGACATCCTTCAGATTGTTGCCGCGCGCGCCGATCACCTTCAGCCGCTTGGTGTCGGGGACGCGCCGGCGGTGTTCGGGGATGGGGATCTCGCGCGCGCCGGTCAGGTACTGGCCGGTCAGGCTGCGCGGCTCGGCCATGATGTCGGCGGCCGTGCCCTCGGCGATGATCTCGCCGCCGTGCACGCCGGCGCGCGGCCCCATGTCGATGACGTGGTCGGCGCTCAGGATCGCCTCCTCGTCGTGCTCGACGACCAGGACGGAGTTGCCCAGGTCGCGCAGGCCCCGAAGGGAGCCCAGCAGGCGCTGGTTGTCGCGCTGGTGCAGGCCGATGGAGGGCTCGTCCAGCACATAGAGCACGCCGGTCAGCCCTGAGCCGATCTGGCTGGCCAGGCGGATGCGCTGGCTCTCGCCGCCGGACAGCGTGCCCGAAGCCCGGGAAAGGCTTAAGTATTCCAGACCCACATCGACTAGGAAGCGCAGGCGGTCGTTGATCTCCTTCAGGATCCGCCGGGCGATCTCCATCTGCTTGGACGAGAGCGTCTCCTCAAGCGCCTCGAACCAGTCGCGCGCCGGGCGGATGGCCAGGGTCGAGATCTCCGCGACGTTGCGGCCGGCGATCTTCACCGCCAGCGCTTCCGGCTTCAGCCGCAGGCCGCCGCAGGCCTCGCACGGCGTCTCGGCCTGGTAGCGTCCCAGCTCTTCGCGCACCCAGCTGGAATCCGTCTCGCGCCAGCGCCGCTCCAGATTGGGGATGACGCCCTCGAAGGTCTTGTTGACCTCGTATTTGCGGGCGTTGTCGTCATAGACGAAGTGGATCTTGTCCTTGCCCGAGCCGTAGAGCACGACCTGGCGGGCCTCTTCCGGCAGCTTCCACCAGGGGTCGTCCATGGAAAAGCCGTAGTGGCGGGCCAGCGCCTGCAGGGTCTGGGTGTAGAGCGGCGAGGGGCCCTTGGCCCAGGGCCCGATGGCGCCCTTGTGCAGGCTCTTGTCCTTGTCGGGCACGATCATGTCGGCGTCGAAGGCGAGCTTGTGGCCCAGCCCGTCGCAGACCGGGCAGGCGCCGAAGGGATTGTTGAACGAGAACAGCCGCGGCTCGATCTCCGGAATGGTGAAGCCGGAGACCGGGCAGGCGAACTTTTCCGAGAACAGCAGCCGCCTGGGCTCTTTCTCGCCCGGCGCGGTGTCGGCCCATTCAGCCACGGCGATGCCGTCGGCCAGGCGCAGCGCCGTCTCCAGCGAGTCCGCCAGCCGCTGTTCCATGTCCGGGCGGGTGACGATGCGGTCAACGACGATGTCGATGTCGTGCTTGATGTTCTTCTCGAGCACGGGCGCGTCCTCGATCGGGTAGAAATCGCCGTCGATCTTCAGCCGCTGGAAGCCGTTGCGCTGCCATTCGGCGATCTCGCGGCGGTACTCGCCCTTGCGGCCGCGCACGATGGGGGCCAGCAGCATCAGCCGCGTGCCTTCGGGCAGGGCGGTGATCTTGTCGACCATCATCGAGACGGTCTGGCTCTCGATCGGCAGGCCGGTGGCGGGGGAATAGGGCACGCCGACCCTGGCCCAAAGCAGGCGCATATAGTCGTGGATCTCGGTCACCGTGCCGACGGTGGAGCGCGGATTGCGGCTGGTGGTCTTCTGTTCGATGGAGATGGCCGGCGACAGGCCCTCGATCAGGTCGACATCCGGCTTGCTCATCAGCTCCAGGAACTGCCGCGCATAGGCCGACAGGCTCTCGACATAGCGCCGCTGGCCCTCGGCATAGATCGTGTCGAAGGCGAGGCTGGACTTGCCCGAGCCGGACAGACCGGTCAGCACCACCAGCTGGCCGCGCGGAATGTCGACGCTGATGTCCTTCAGATTATGCTCGCGCGCGCCGCGCACGCGGATGAAGCGGTTGGGATCGGACATTCAAACTCGCTCGGAAAGGCCCGCCAGGATCGCGGGCCAAGCCCCCTAATGTAGTACGCGGAGTCGCCGACGCAGCAAGAACATTTTAGGAACATCATTGTCCTGCTGACATCACGTGTCAGCAGGAGGCGGCCGGCGCCTCGCAACGCCTGTTCGGCGGGCGGTATCGGTCCGCCGTCCGGCATGGCAAGTTCGCGCCCAACACCAAAGGGAGCGCTCAATGCCGGCCGAGATCATCCTGCACCACTATGACACCTCGCCCTTCTCGGAAAAGGTGCGGCTGATGTTCGGGGCCAAGGGCCTGGCCTGGCGCTCGGCGATCCAGCCGACCATCATGCCCAAGCCCGATCTGGTCCCGCTGACCGGCGGCTATCGGCGCATTCCGGTGCTGCAGATCGGCGCCGACGTCTATTGCGACACGCAAGTGATCCTGGCCGAGATCGAGCGGCGCCATCCGGGCGAGGGCGACGCCGCCGGTCCCGGATTCGCCGTCAACTACTGGGCGGATCGGCTTTTCTTTCAAGCCGCTGTGCCGATCATCTTCGGCGAGATAGGCGATCGCGTGCCCCGCGCCTTCATCGAGGATCGCGAGAAGCTGTCCGGCCGACCGTTCGACGTGGCGGCGATGCAGGCCGCGGCCCTGCCCATGCGCGTGCAGTTCCGCGCCCAGGCCGCCTGGATCGATCAGGCCTTGAGCGGCGGCGACTTTCTGAGCGGCAAGACCGCCGGGCTGGCCGATTTCGCCGCCTATATGAACATCTGGTTCGTCGCCGGCGCCGTGCCCCACGTCGCCGATGCCCTGCTGGCGGGCCTCGACCGGGTGAACGCCTGGCGCAAGCGCGTGGCGGCCATCGGCCACGGCCAGCGCCAGGAAATCACCACCGCCGAGGCCCTGGACGTCGCGCGCGCTGCCGATCCCGCCGCCTATACCGACAACGACGCCCACGACCCGCTGGGCCTCGCGCCCGGCGCGGCGGTCAAGGTCATGGCCGACGACTGCGGCCGCGACCCGATCGCCGGAACCCTGGTGGCGGCCAACCCCGGCCGCGTGGTCATCGCCCGCGAGGATCCGGGCTTGGGCAAGCTGCAAGTCCACTTTCCCCGCGCGGGCTACCTGGTGATGCCGGGCTAGCGCACCCCTACCGTCATGGCCCGACTTGTTCGGGCCACCCATGATCGCCGTCGATCGTTCGTGTTCATGGGTCCCCCGCATTCCGCGACTTCGCCGCTCCAGCGGGGGGGATGACGGTTTAGGTTTGCAGCGCCTAAGCCCGGTCGATCCGCGCGGCGAAGCAGCCGTGGGCGGCGTTGTGGGCGTGGAGGTAGGCGACCTCGGGCTTGGCGAACTGGCGTTCGATGGCGGCTTCGACATCGTCGGCCAGGGCCAGTTCGGCGCTCACCAGCATGTCGGCCTGGTCGAAGGCGCGCAACGCGATGGGGCGGCCGTGCAGCACCGGCGGCGTCTCGTCGACCAGGTGCTGGGTCTCGGCGGCGCTCTCGTTGACATAGATGGCGTAGTTGGAGCGGTAGGGCGTCGCCGCGTCCTGGTGCTCGTAGTTCAACAGCAGCAGGGTCTGGCCGGGCTGGGCGTCCTCCAGCGTGATGCGACAGGGATAGCGGCCGCCAGCTAGGGCGGTCTGGCGCAGGACGCCGCGCGCGGCGAGGTCCTCGTCGCTCAGCCCGAACAGCGGGCGGAAGGTCTCGATCGGCAGGCCGGAAATGGAGTAGCTCATGGGATGCTCCTTAAGAGGCTGGGAGCGCCACCCTCGGCCCCTCCGCCACCGGCGCCGATCCGTTCCTTGCCGTTGTGGTCGCGCACCCCCTATGCTGCGCCCGTTCAAGTCTGCAGGAGGCCTCGATGGAACGCGAGACGAATCCCGATTTCGTCCCCGCAACGCATCCAACGATGGTCCTCCATGCCTGCCCTCATCACCCTCGACGCCGTCAGCTACCGCGCCCCTGACGGCCGCGAACTTATTGAAAATCTGACGCTCGCCTTCGGGCGGGAGCGCACCGGCCTGGTCGGGCGCAATGGCGTCGGCAAGACGAGTCTGCTGCGCCTCATTCTCGGCGATCTCGCGCCAACGCACGGGACGGTCAGCGTCGCCGGCCGCGTCGCCCATCTGAATCAGATGCCGCTGCTGGCCGGCGGCGCGCAGATCAGCGACGTCATCGGCGCCCGCGATGGGCTGGATCGCCTGGCGCGGCTTGAGCGCGGAGAGGGAGCGGAGGGCGACCTCGAGGCGGCCGACTGGCTCCTGCCCCAGCGCATCCAGGAGGCGCTTGAGACGACCGGCCTGGGCGGGCTCGACCTGACCCGCCCTGGCGCTTCGCTCAGCGGCGGCGAGGCGACGCGCGCGGCCCTGGCCGCCATGCTGATCGGGCGGCCGGACGTGCTCCTGCTCGACGAGCCGACCAACAATCTGGACACGGCTGGCCGGGCCGCCATCGTCGAGCTGCTGGCCGGCTGGAAGGGCGGGGCGATCGTGATCAGCCACGACCGTGCGCTGCTCCGTCAGATGGACCGCGTCGTCGAGCTGACCGGGCTCGGCGCCAACGTCTATGGCGGAAACTACGACCTCTACGCCGAGCGCAAGGCGGCGGAGGAGGTCGCCGCCGTCCGGACGCTGGACGCCGCCGAGCAGGCCCTGGGGAAGGTGAAGCAGGAGATCCAGTCGGCGCGCGAGCAGAAGTTCAGGCGTGACGCCCGTGGTCGCCGAGAGGCCGCCAAGGGCGGGCAGCCGCGCATCGTGGTGGGCGCCATGAAACGGAAGGCCGAGGACACCGGCGGCAAGCTCACCCGCCTCGCCGAGCGGCTGCGCATCGAGGCCGAGCGCGATCTGGCCGACGCCGACGCCCGCGTCGAACGCTTCCGCCGCCTGGCCTTCGAGTTGCCGCCCTCGGGGCTGCCCGCCGGCAGGCAGGTGCTGACCTTCGACGGTGTCAGCTTCGCCTGGCCAAACGGCCGCCGCGTCCTGGACGGGCTTTCGTTCCGTATGGTCGGGCCGGAGCGGCTGGCCGTGACCGGGCCGAACGGCTCCGGCAAGACGACGCTGCTAGCGCTCGCCATCGGCACGATCCAGCCTGACAGCGGCCGCATCATCCGCGGCGTCGCCGCCGAGGTGCTCGACCAGCGGGTCAGCCTGCTCGCCGACGACGAAATGCTGGTGGAGAACTTCCGCCGGCTCAATCCCGCCGCCAGCGACAATGACGCCCACGCCGCCCTGGCGCGCTTCCTGTTCCGCAATGTCACCGCCTTGAAGCGGGCCGGGGACCTGAGCGGCGGCGAGCGCCTGCGCGCCGGCCTGGCCTGCGTGCTGATGCGGCCCCGGCCGCCGCAGCTGATCGTGCTGGACGAGCCCACCAACCACCTCGACCTCGACTCCATCGCCGCCGTCGAAGCCGCGCTGGCGGCTTACGACGGCGCGCTGCTGGTGGTCAGCCACGACCGCGATTTTCTGAGTGCGGCGGGGATCGAGCGGGAATTGAGGTTGGGGAGCTAGGCCCGCCAACCCTATCCGTCATGGCCCGACTTGTTCGGGCCACCCATGGTCGCCGACCGACGTGAGTGTTCTTGGGGTCCGGTTCACCCGCCCGGAGTCATCGTCGTACGCAAGCGATCATGGGTCCCCCGCATTCCGCGGCTTCGCCGCTCCAGCGGGGGATGATGGGGTAATACCGGTTACGCGTGCCTGTTCAGCGTCACCGCCGTCGCCGCGGTGTTCGGTGGCTTGACGCCGGCGGGGCCGTAGCCGGTGTTGGCGCCGCGCTGGTTGGAGATCTCGGTGGCGATGGCGTGGACCAGGCCTTCGGTGATGGTCTTGGCCGCGTTCAACGCCCGGCCCTGGCGGGCCATGACGGCATCGAAGCCCTCGGTGGCGCGGATCAGCCTCTGCAGCTCCGGTTTCGATGCGGCGGCGACCAGGCTGGGCTGGGCGCGCAGGGTTTGCGCCTCGCGCCGGTAGATATTGGCCAGCCGGGTGGTCTCTTCCATGTTGCGCGCCGCGTCCTGCGGCCGGCGCGCCTCGAAGGCCTGGGCCTGTTCGGCGATCAGCGCCGTCAGCCGCTCGGTGAGCGCGATCAGCTCGTCGATCCGCCCCTCGGCGGCCAGGGAAGGCTCGTCCGCCACCTCAGCTCAGCCCTTGCATCTTCAGCATTTCCCGCTGGACGGCGGCGCCGACCCCGATGCCGCCGCTCTTGCTGATCTGCTGGGCGAAGGCGTCCATCAGGAAGGAGCGGAAGGCGCCTTCGCCCTGGCCGCCGCCGAACGGGCCGTCGGTGGAGACGCCCTCGAACATCTGGCCAAGCATGTTGGACAGGAAGGAGGTCTCGAAACTGTCCGCCGTCTTGGCGATCTGCGCCTTGGATTCGCTGGCGCCGGCCTTGGGCGCCTGGGTCGTCGGCGTCAGCAGGTTGGAGGGCAGGACCTGGGCGGAAAGATCGCTCATCACATCACCTCGATATCGGCTTGCAGGGCGCCGGCGGCCTTGATCGCCTGCAGGATGGAAATCATGTCGCGCGGCGTCACACCGAGCGCGTTCAGCCCGGCCACCAGGGAGGCCAGTGAGGCGCCTTCCTTGATGACCAGCAGCTTCTTGCCCTTGGCCTCGTCGACGCTGAGGCTGGAATGGGGCACCAGCGCGGTCTGGCCCTGGCTGAAGGGCAGCGGCTGGCTGACGCTGGGGCTCTCCTGCACGGATATGGTCAGGTTGCCCTGGGCGATGGCGACCGTGGAGACGCGCACGTCCTCGCCCATGACGATGACGCCGGCGTCCTCGTCGATCACCACCTTGGCCGGAGCTTCCGGCTCGACCTCCAGATCCTCCACCGCGGTGACGAAGCCCATCATGTCCTGGCTGGCGGGGGGGTGCAGGGTGACGATGGTGGGGTTCTCGGCGACAGCGGTGGCCGGATAGTGGGTGTTGATCACATCGGCGATGCGCTGGGCGGTGGTGAAGTCGGGATTGCGCAGGGAAAGCCGGAGCTGCTGCATCGAATCGAGCTTGAAGCCGACCTCCTTTTCGACGCTGGCGCCGGCGGCGATGCGGCCCGATGTGGGCACGCCGCGGGTGATCGACGAGCCCGAGGCGCCGCTGGCCGAGACCGCGCCGGTCTCGATCGTACCCTGGGCCACGCCATAACCCTCGCCGTCGGCGCCGATGAGGGTGGTGACCAAGAGCGTGCCGCCCTGCAGGCTCTTGGCGTCGCCCATGGCCGAGACGGTGACGTCGATCTGCGAGCCGGTAGCGGTGAAGGCCGGCAGGTCGGCGGTGACCATCACCGCGGCGACGTTCTTGGTGTCGAAATTGGCCGCGCTGCGGGTGTTGACGCCCATCCGCTCGAGCATGGATTCCAGGCTCTGCAGGGTCATGGGGGCGTTGCGCAGGCTATCGCCGGTGCCGTTCAGGCCGACGACCAGGCCATAGCCGACCAGCTTGTTGCCGCGCACGCCTTCGAACGAGACGATGTCCTTGATACGCGACGACGCATAGCTGGGCTGGGCCAGGATCAGTCCCGCCAGGGCGGCCGCGATCCAGAGCCAAACTCGTAAACGCATGCAAGCCCCTGGCGACGCTTTCGGCGGCCCCCCGCCATCACCCTTGACCAATGCGACGATCGTGCCAGTCGGGCGCGGAAAAATACCGTGTGAAATCAGTGGCTTGATTTCCGAAAAATACAGCGAAATAGACGCAGGCAAAATCTGCCCAGTCTTAACGAACCGGCAAGCCGCTCAGCCAACACTGCGGCCATTCCCGAGTGGGTCCTGTTCGCGCGAGTTTCTCCCGGCATGAAGGTAGGCGGCCCCAACGGTGTCGGATCGGCGCAAGCCTCGTCGGGCCGCGGCGCGAGACCGGCTGCGGGCGGCTTTTCGATCGCCAGCCCGGACGGCGCCCAGGAGACTCAGGCCTCGGCGCGCCTGGCCTCCACCATGGGCATAGGCTCGATCGACGCGCTGCTCGCCCTGCAAGAGGTGGGCGGGCCAACCGAGCGGCGGCGCAAGGCCGTGCGACGGGCCGGCGTCATCCTCGACGTGCTCGACGATCTGAAGCTCGCCGTGCTCGATGGCGGCATCGCGCCGGCGACGCTGGGCCGGCTGATCGACGCCGTGCGGCAGGAGCGCGCCCGCACCGGCGACGCCGGGCTGGAGGGCCTGCTGGACGAGATCGAGACGCGCGCCGCGGTCGAGATGGCGAAACTTGAACAGCATGCGGCTGCGACCTAATCGCCACCTCGCTGCGGCTTTATTTTACAGGCCGTGCGATTTGGTATAAGCGGGCCGCTTCTATGGGGGCGTAGGGTTGAAAGCGTGGAAACGTCAATGAAGGCGACCGCGATATTGGTTGAGAATAGAGAGTATCGTCCGACCGAGGACGAAACTTTTATGAGTGAGCGGCAGCTTGAGTATTTCCGCCAGAAGCTTCTCAACTGGAAAGAAGATATCCTCCGGGAATCAAGGGAAACGCTCTCGCATTTGCAGAGCGAAACCGAAAATCATCCCGACATCGCCGATCGCGCCTCTTCGGAGACTGATCGGTCACTGGAATTGCGTACGCGAGACCGTCAACGCAAGCTGATCGCCAAGATCGACGAGGCGCTGCAACGCATCGACGAGGGCAATTACGGCTATTGCGAAGAGACCGGCGAGCCCATCGGCATCGCCCGGCTGGACGCGCGGCCCATCGCCACCCTGAGCCTGGAAGCCCAGGAACGCCACGAGCGCCGCGAACGGGTGCACCGGGACGAATAGAACGCGGGCTTATGCCGGCTGCGAAATTTCCTTAAAGCCGGCTTCATGACCGATCGTCTCATCATCGCCGCGGTGCAGGCCAATCCTACCGTTGGGGCCATCGACGCCAACGAGGCTCTGGCCGCGGCCCGACTCGCCGAGGCCGCGGCCGCCGGCGCGGACCTGGCCATCTTCTCCGAACTCTTCCTCATCGGCTATCCGCCCGAGGACCTGGCGCTGAAGCCTGCCGCGGTGGCCGCCTGCCGCGCGGCGCTGGACCGGTTGGCGCTGAAGACCAAAGACGCCTGCGCCGCCCTGATCGGCCTGCCCTGGCCGAGCGGCGAGGGGCGCGGGCCGCACAACGCCGTGGCGCTGATCGCCGACGGCGAGATCAAGGACGTCACCTTCAAGGTCGACCTGCCCAACTATGGCGTCTTCGACGAAAAGCGCGTGTTCACGCCCGGGCCGGGCGCCCATGCCTTCGACTTCAAGGGGTTCAAGATCGGTGTTCCGGTCTGCGAGGACGCCTGGGGGCCGATTCCCTGCGCCGACCTGGTCGCTCAGGGCGCGGAACTGTTGCTCGTCCCCAACGGCTCGCCCTATCGCCGCACCGCCGAGGACGAACGGCTGGGCATTGCGCGGGCCCGCACCGCCGAGAGCGGCATCCCGCTGATCTATGTCAACCAGGTCGGCGGCCAGGACGAGCTGGTGTTCGACGGCGCCTCATTCGCCCTGCAGGCGGACGGCCAGCCCTGCATGAGCCTGCCGATGTTCGAAGAGGCGCTGGGCCTGATGACCTGGGAGCGGTCGGGCGGCGCCTGGCGCTGCACCGAGGCGCCGATGACCACCTGGCCGGAGGGGCCGGAAGAGGTCTATCGCGCCATGGTGCTCGGCCTTCGAGATTACGTGAATAAGTCCGGTTTTCCATCTGTTTTAATTGGGCTTTCTGGGGGAATAGATTCGGCGATCACCGCCGTCGTGGCCGCCGACGCGCTTGGTCCCGACCGGGTCCACCTGGTCATGCTGCCCTCGCGCTACACCAGCCCGGAAAGCTTCGAGGACGCCAAGGGTTGCGCCGCGGCCATCGGCGCGGACTATCGCATCATCCCGATCATGCCGGGGATCGCGGCGCTGGACGAGATGCTGGCCGAGGCCTTCGCCGGCCGCAACGCCGACACCACCGAGGAGAATATCCAGGCCCGCCTGCGCGGCGTCACCCTGATGGCGCTCTCCAACAAGACCGGCGCGCTTGTGCTCACCACCGGCAACAAATCGGAGATGGCCGTGGGCTACGCCACCCTCTATGGCGACATGTGCGGCGGCTATAACGTCTTGAAAGACATCTATAAAACCGACGTCTTCGCGATCTCGGCCTGGCGCAACGCGCATAGGCCGTTTCTGGCCTCCGCCGATCACCCGATCCCCGACCGCATCCTCACCAAGCCGCCCAGCGCCGAGCTGCGCGACAACCAGACCGACCAGGACAGCCTGCCGGCTTACGCCGACCTCGACGGCATCCTGCATGGCCTGGTCGAGGAGGAAGCGACCCTGGACGAGATCGTCGCCCGCGGCTATGCGCCGGAGGTGGTCGAACGCATCCAGCGCCTGCTCTACATCTCCGAATACAAGCGCCGCCAGGCGCCCCCCGGCGTCAAGATCGGCGGCAAGGCCTTCGGCCGCGACCGCCGCTACCCGATCGTCAACGGCTTCCGCGACCGCATCGGCGGGTTCGGGAAGAGCTAAAAGGCAAGCCCCGGAACACCTCTCCCTCTGGGAGAGGTGTTCTTGAGCACGGCTCTAACGCCGATGTTACCCCACCCTCGGCATCAGTCTTGGGACCGTCTCCGGTGCGATGGCGGCCATTTCGCGGATCGCCGGCAAAAGCAGCTCGACCGTGTCGACGGCGCGCCAGGTGGCGGCGAAGGCGGCCGGGGTCAGGTTCAGGGCGATGGTCTTGTCGAGGAATCCGAACAGCGGATCCCAGAAGCCGCCCGGATTGTAGAAGACGGTCGGCTTGGCGTGCAGATCGAGCCTGCGCCAGGAGATCAACTCGACCACCTCTTCCAGCGTGCCGATGCCGCCGGGCAGGGCGACGAAGGCGTCGGACTCTTCGAACATCAACATCTTGCGCTCATGCATGGAGCGCACGACGATGGTTTCCACCTCGTCGAAAAGGATCTCACGCTGGCGCAGGAATTCGGGCATCACCCCCAGGACCCGGCCGCCGGCCGCATGGGCTGCGCGCGCGCAGGCGCCCATCAGGCCTATGCCGCCGCCGCCATAGACCAGCCGTATGTCGTCACGCGCCAGGATCTCGCCGAGGCCGCCGGCCGCCGCCAGCAGGGCGGGATCGGCGGCGTCGGACGAGCCGGCATAGACGCAGATCGAACCGATCCGCGGGGGTTCGGACATTGACGGCCTCTCGGGAGTCGAAGCCCGCGATCATTCGCCATCGCGCCCGGAATGCAAGGGCGACCGCCTGGGCCGGCATGCTCGTCGCGGCGGGGCTGCTGCTGGCGGCTTGTGGTCGCGGCGGCGATTGGCGCACGCCGCAGGCCCCGGCGGACGAGTCGGCGCAGGGGCAGATCGGCTACACCCCGCCGCCCCGGTTCACCTCGTCCCAACGCCTTGGCGACGGCCAGATCGAATTGGCCGGGCTGGCCGATCCGAATGTGCGCATACGCCTGGCCTCGCCGGACGGCGTCGCCTATGGCGCGGTGACCGACGGCCGGGGTCTGTTCACCCTGACCGTCCCCGCCGCGGCGGCGGTGCGCCTGTTCGGCCTTTCCGAGGACGTGGCGGGGCGGATCATCCAGGGCGAGGGCTATCTGGCCGTCTTGCCCGCGCCCGGACGGCCGGCGGTGCTGTTGCGCGCCGGCGGCGGGGCGCACGCCCCCGGCGCCAGTTCGGACACGCCCGATGTCGCCGCGGTGGATTTTGACTCCGGCGGCGGCGCGGTGGTCTCGGGCGTGGCGCATCCCGGCTCGACCTTGCGGCTGGTGCTCGACGGCCAGCCGGGCGGCGAGGCGAGGGCGGACGCCCAGGGACGGTTTTCATTCGCGCTGGCGGCCATGCTCAAACCGGGCGATCATGAACTGACCATCCAGTCCGCTGGCGGCCAGGCCGACGCCAGGTTCAGCGTCAGCCCGGCCGGGCCCATTTCGGGGCTGCCTTTCCGCGGTCAGCGGCAGGCGGGCGACTGGCGCATTGACTGGCTGACCCCCGCCGGGGGACAGCAGACGACTTTGATTATGGATTGAACGAAGAGGTCTCAAGGCTTGGCCAGGAATCCGATGGCGGGTCGGCGCATGTCGACCCCGGAGGCCATCGCCCCCACCGGCGTCAAATTCAGCTTCTGGAGTTCGATGGCGGACCTGGTCCGCCTGGTGCTGCGCTCCAAGGCCAAGGGGCTGAAGACGCGCCTGGGCGTCGCGCTGACCCTGGTCCTGATCGGCAAGTGGACGGGTGTCATTGCACCGCTGTTCATCAAGAACGGCATCGACAGGCTGAACCACGGCCATAGCCTGCCCCAGGCCATCCTCACCGGCTTTATCGCCTATGCGTTGGGCTCCACGGCGCTGCGCTTCATCGCCAACACCGCGCCCTATATGCGCGACTCCATCTTCCAGCCGGTGTCGCAGATGGCGCTGGCGCGCTCGGCGGTGGAGACCTTCGCCCATTCGCTGTCGCTGTCGCTGGACTTCCACCAGGGCAAGCTGACCGGGGGTTTGAGCCGCATCATCGACCGCGGGGCGCGCTCGACCGACACCTTGTTGCGCAGCGTGGTGTTCAACCTGGGCCCGACGGTGATCGAGCTCACCATGGCGTCCTGGGTGCTGACCGCCAATTTCGACGGGCGGCTGGCCGCCGTCGCGATCGCCACCATCATCGTCTACATCATCCTCACCTTTTCGATCTCCAACTGGCGCATCAAGTATCGCCGCGCCTGGAACGAGGCGGACTCCTATGTCGCCGGCCTCGCGGTCGACGCCCTGATGAACTACGAGACGGTCAAGACCTTCGGGTCCGAGGCGCGCACGGTCGGCCAGTACGAAGACGCCATGGTCACCTATGCCCAGGCGGCGGTGAAGGCGAACACCTCGCTGCAGCTGCTCAACGCCGTCCAGTCCATCGTGCTGAACGTCGGCTATGCCTCCATCGTCTGCCTGGCCGGCTATCTGTTCGTGGTCGACCCGCAACATATGAGCATCGGCGGCATCACCGCCTGCATCCTCATCCTGCAGCAGGTCTATCAGCCGCTGAACATGCTGGGCTCCAACTACCGCGAGATCCGCCAGGCCTTCATCGACATGGAGCAGATGATCAATCTGCGCGCCATCCAGCCGGACATCGTCGACGCCCCGGACGCCGTCGACCTGCCGCCGGCCTCGGCGAAAGGCGCCGAGCTGGTCTTCGAGCACGTGGAATTCCAGCACACGGCCCGTTCGGTCGGCCTGGCCCAGGTCGATTTCCGCGTTGCGCCGGGCACGACCACCGCCCTGGTCGGCCCATCCGGCGCCGGCAAGACCACCATCGTGCGGCTGGCGCTGCGCCTGCTCGATCCGCAAGGCGGCGCGGTGAGGCTGGACGGCATCGACCTGCGCCAGGTGAAGATCGCCTCGCTGCGTCGCGCCATCGCCCTGGTGCCCCAGGACGTCGCCCTGTTCAACGACACGCTCTACGCCAATATCGCCTTCGCCCGGCCGGAAGCCGACGAGAGCGAGGTCTGGGCGGCGGCGGAGGCCGCGGAGTTGTCCAAATTCATCGAGACTCTGCCCTACAAGATGGAGACCCGGGTCGGCGAGCGGGGCCTGAAGCTCTCCGGCGGCGAACGCCAGCGGGTGGGCCTGGCCCGGGCCCTGCTGGCCAATCCCCGCCTGCTGGTGCTCGACGAGGCCACCAGCGCCCTGGACGGCCGCACCGAGGCCGCCATCCAGGCCACCTTGCGCAAGGTGCGCACCGGCCGCACCACCCTGGTCATCGCCCACAGGCTCTCGACCATCGCCGACGCCGACGAGATCCTGGTCATCCGCCGCGGCCGCATTGTCGAGCGCGGCGGCCATGCCGAGCTTATCGCCGGGAATGGCGAATACGCCGCCCTCTGGCGCCGCCAGACCCGCGAGGACCCCGGCAAGCCGCAGGTTGAACCTGTGGTGCGCGAGGCGGTATCAGTCCTCGAGCCCGAGCTCGACCGCGAAACGGAGACCTTCTGATGAAATACCTGCACACCATGGTGCGCGTGCGCGACCTCGACGCCTCGCTGGACTTCTACATCAACAAGCTGGGCCTGGCCGAGGCCTCCCGCGTCGAGAACAAGGGCGGCCGCTTCACCCTGATCTTCCTCTGCGCGCCGGACGACCTGGAAGCCGCGCGCAAAAACCGCGCGCCCATGGTCGAGCTGACCTACAACTGGGACCCGGAAAACTATGACGGCGGCCGCAATTTCGGCCACCTGGCCTATGAGGTCGACGACATCTTCGCCACCTGCCAGCGCCTGGCCGACGGCGGCGTCACCATCAACCGCCCGCCGCGCGACGGCCACATGGCCTTCGTCCGCTCGCCCGACAACATCTCAATTGAGCTCCTGCAAAAGGGCGGCCGGCTGGAGCCCGCCGAGCCCTGGACCTCGATGCCGAACGTCGGAAGCTGGTAGGCGCGGTCGTTGCGGCTTGCGTCATCTGAGTGAATGACGTTCACTTGCCGAAACAATTGGTAGGGAACGTCGCAATGAGCCTGGATACGCTGGAGCCGTCCGCCGCCGAGCCCGTGCCGGACTTCGATCCCGACGCGCTCCGCGAAAAGTACCGGATCGAGCGCGACAAGCGGCTGCGGCCGGACGCCAATGCCCAGTATGTCGAGATCAAGGGCGACTTCGGCCACTATATCGACGACCCCTATGTCGAGCCCGGCTTCACCCGCGAGCCCCTGAACGACGAGGTCGACGCCCTGGTCATCGGCGGCGGCTTTGGCGGGCTGATGGCCGCGGCGCGGCTGCGGGAGGCGGGGCTGGAGCGCATCCGCATCGTCGAGAAGGGCGGCGACTTCGGCGGCACCTGGTACTGGAACCGCTATCCAGGCGCCCAGTGCGACATCGAAAGCTACATCTACCTGCCGCTCTTGGAAGAGACCGGCTACATCCCGCGGGAGAAGTACAGCTACGCCGCCGAGATCCGCGCCCATGCCCGGCGCATCGGCGAGACCTTCGATCTCTACCGGCATGCCCTGTTCCAGACCGAGATCAAGGATCTGCGCTGGCTGGAGGACGAGAAGCGCTGGCTGGTCGCCACCAATCGCGGCGATGCGATCAAGGCCCGCTATGTGGTCATGTCGAACGGCCCGCTGAACCGCCCGAAACTGCCCGGCATTCCGGGCATCGAGACCTTCAAGGGTCACAGCTTCCACACCAGCCGCTGGGACTATGCCTATACCGGCGGCGATTCAGCCGGGAACCTGACCGGCCTGGCCGACAAGCGCGTGGCGATCATCGGCACCGGGGCCACGGCCATCCAGTCGGTGCCGCACCTGGGCCGGGCGGCCAAGCATCTCTACGTCTTCCAGCGCACGCCATCCTCGGTCGACCTGCGCGGCAACCGGCCGACCGATCCGGACTGGGCCAGTTCGCTGACGCCCGGCTGGCAGAAGCGGCGGATGGAGAACTTCAACATCCTGGTCAGTGGCGGTCACCAGGAGGAGGACCTCGTCAGTGACGGCTGGACCGACATCATCCGCAGCCTGACCTCGATCGCCGCTTTCCAGTCCGGCAAGACCATCGCGCCCGAGGACATCCCCGCCGAGATGGAGCTGGCCGACTTCCGCAAGATGAACCAGATCCGCGCCCGGGTCGGGGACCTGGTCAGCGATGCGGCGACCGCCGAGGCGCTGAAGCCCTGGTACCGGCAGTTCTGCAAGCGCCCGACCTTCAACGACGACTATCTGCCCACCTTCAATCGCCCGAATGTGACCCTGGTGGACACCGGCGGCCGCGGCGTCGAGCGGGTCACCGAGACCGGCCTGATCGTCGATGGCGTCGAATACGAGGTCGACTGCATCATCTTCGCCACCGGGTTCGAGGTAGGAACTTCTTACACGCGCCGGGCCGGGTTCGAGATCCACGGGCGGGACGGGCGCACCCTGACCGACCACTGGAGCGGGGGCTTGCGGACCCTGCACGGCTTCATGAGCAACGGATTTCCCAACTGTTTCCACATGGGCGTCAACCAAAGCACGCTGACGCCCAACTTCCCGCACCTGCTGGAAGAACAGGCGCAACACATCGCCGAGGTGATCGGCGCGGCCAGTCTGCGCCAGGCCTCGGTCATCGAGCCGACGACGGCGGCCGAGGCTGGCTGGGTCCAGACCATCCAGGACAACGCCAGGGCCAATCTCGACTTCCGCATCGCCTGCACCCCCGGCTACTACAACGGCGAAGGCCACGCCGGCGACGGGGCCGGGCTGTTCGACGGCCTGTACGGTCCGGGCTCGCCCAAGTTCTTCGACCTCATCCGCGCCTGGCGCGAAGAGGGCATGGAGGGATTGGCGATCGACTGAACGCGCCCAGCGCATCTTCATCCGTCATGGCCCGACTTGTTCGGGCCACCCATGATCGCCGTCGAACGTGAGTGTTCATGGGTCCCCCGCATCCGCGGGGGATGACGATCTTTTTTGCTCGCCGTGGCAGCACCAGGTCGGCTTTGTTCTAGTCTTCCCCCAAATCACGAGGAAACGCCCCCATGCCGACCCGCACTCTGCGCACCGTCCTCGGCGGCCTGGCCTTTGGCGAGGCGCCGCGGTGGCGGGAGGGGCGGCTGTGGTTTTCCGACATGCACGCCCATGAGGTGGTGGCCATGACCCCCGACGGCGCGCGCGAGACTGTCGTCACCTCGCCGACCGCCGTTTCCGGCCTGGGCTGGCTGCCGGACGGGCGGATGCTGGTGGTGTCGATGGACGACAACCGGTTGATGCGGCTGGAGGCGGACGGTCGCCTGGTCGAACACGCCGACCTATCGCCGGTGTCGGCCTTCAACCCGAACGATATGGTCGTCGACGCCAAGGGCCGCGCCTATGTCGGCAATTTCGGCTTTCCGCTCTATCCGCGCGGCGAGATGAAACCGGCGAAGATGGCGCGGGTCGATCCGGACGGCTCGGTGCATGAGGCCGCCGACGCGCTGATCTTTCCGAACGGCACGGTGATCACCCCGGACGGCAAGACGCTCATCGTCGGCGAGTCCTTCGCCAGTCGCATGACCGCCTTCGACATCGCCGCCGACGGGGGTCTGTCGAACCGGCGCGTCTGGGCGACCCTGCCCGAGGCCGCCGTGCCCGACGGCTGCTGCCTGGACGCCGAGGGGGCCATCTGGGTCGCCTCGCCGACCACCAACGACGTCATCCGTCTGCACGAGGGCGGCCAGGTCTCCGAGCGCATCGATGTCGGGCGCGGCGCCTACGCCTGCATGCTCGGCGGCGGCGACCGGAAAACCCTGTTCGTCCTGGTCTCCGACGAGTCCGACCCGGAGCTCACCCGCGCCAACCGCACCGCCGGCATTGTCGCGGTGGAGGTGGAAGTGGCGGGCGTGGGGTCGCCCTAGACACTCACGGCCCACGCCGACCTTCAACCGTCATCCCCCGCTGGAGCGGCGAAGCCGCGGAATGCGGGGGACCCATGACACTGATCTTAGACGGTGATCATGGGTGGCCCGAATAAGTCGGGCCATGACGTTGAAAAAAGAGGGCTTTAGGCCGCCACCCTCGGCACCGAGGCGGCGCGGATCTCGCGGGGCGGGTACTCGTGGGGGCCGAGTGCGCCGACGACGGCCTGGGACTCGTAGGGCGCCTCCAGGATGGCGATCTCGTCGGCGGTCAGCGGGTTCTCGACCGCCGCCAGAGGCGCGTCGAGGTGCTCGGCCTTGCTGGCGCCGACGATCGGGGCGGTGACGGCGGGCTTGGACAAGAGCCAGGCGATGGCGACCTGGGCCGCACTCTCGCCGCGCTGGCCCGCGACCTTCTTCAGCGCATCCGTGACGGCGTGGTCGGCGGGTCGGTTATAGCGGTCACGGCCAAGGCCCATGTTCGACTTCGAGCGCACCGTGCCGGCCTCGCGGTTGCCGGCCAGCACGCCGCCGGCCAGCGGGCTCCACGGGATCAGGCCGACGCCTTCCTCGAGGCAGAGCGGGTTCATCTCCCGCTCTTCCTCGCGATAGAGCAGGTTGTAGTGGTTCTGCATCATCGCAAACCGCGTCCGGCCGGTCTGGTCGGCGCGGTTCAGGTATTTCGAGAACTGATAGGCGAACATCGAACTGGCGCCGATATAGAGCGCCTTGCCCGACTTCACGACGTCGTCCAGCGCCTCGATGGTCTCCTCGATCGGGGTCTCATAGTCGAAGCGGTGGATCTGGTAGAGGTCGACATAGTCCATGCCCAGCCGGGTCAGGCTGGCGTCGATCGACTGGCTGATATGCTTGCGCGACAGGCCGCCGCGATTGGGGCCGCGGCCCATCGGGTTGAACACCTTGGTCGCCACCACGCTCTCGTCGCGGCGCACCTTCAACGCCTTCAGGCCGCGCCCGAGGATCTCCTCGCTCTGGCCGCGCGAATAGATGTCGGCCGTGTCGAAGAAGTTGATGCCGGCCTCGACCGCCTTGCGCATGATCGGCAGGCTGGCGTCCTCGTTCAGCGTCCAGTCGGCCATGCCGCCAAAGCTCATACAGCCCAGGCAGAGCCTGGAAACCTGCGCTCCCGTCGATCCCATGCGAACATATTTCATGTTCGGTCTCCCGCTTTTTTGATTGGTGGGGACGGAAAGGCGTCCCTGACCTGATCCTAGCACCGGCCGGATGCTCGGCGTCGCTCAAAACCCGCCGCTTAGCGCAAACTTCGCGAAGTGGGCCTGCACCTCCCTGGCGTGGGCGTCATATCGGGTCTTGAGGAAGACGCGGAGGCCCAGGACCAGGAAGAAGCCCACGATATTGGTGATCAGCGCCGTCAGGATGAGCAGGATCCACAGTCCGGCATAGGCGGCCCAGCCGAGGACGCCGTTTTCCTTGCGCCAGTAGCGGAAGATATAGAGCCCGCGCAGAATCCGGTGCCGCCCCGGCTCCGCCATCAGGAACAGCGAGATGGCCGCCCGGTTGTTGGCGTCGCGCCGCAGGACGATGCTGAGCAGATCGCGGGTCCGCTCGAGCTGGTTTTGCGCGAGCGCGATCCGGGCGGCGACGCGCAGCACATATTCCGAATCCGGGCTGATCCGCAGCGCCTCTTCGATATTGGCTTCAGCCGCCTTGGGGCCGCGCTGCTCGAGCAGGTTGTCGGCGCGCTGGGCCAGCAGGACCGACGAGGCCGGCGCGACGGTCAGCCCCTCGTCGCAGATGGCGATGGCCGCCTTGTTCTCCTTCCGGTCGGAGGAGCACATGGCCAAGATGTGGTAGCCGAGCGGCTCGCGCGGATCGAGCGCGATGGCCTCGCGGGCCACCTTGGCGGCCTCGTAGGGCCGCTTCCGCCGACGCAGGATCTCGGCCCGGACCCGGTGGCCAGTGGAGCCGTTCGGGGCGATACGGACCAGGTCGCCGGCGGCCTCTTCGGCCAGGGCGAGTTCGTCCAGATTGAGATGAGTCTGAGCCAAGCCTGCCAGCGCGTTCGTATTTTCAGGGTCAGCCGCAAGGGCGTCCTTGAACTGGCGCATGGCGCCGCGCGGATTGCCGGCGCGGACCAGGGCCCATCCGGCCTGGGCCAGCGGCTCGCTCTGCGCCGCACTCATGGCTCAGCGTTTGTGTTTGTCGAGGAAGGCGACCACGTCGTCATAGAGGCCGCCCTCATTGGCGAACTTGGCGAAATTCCTGGCCTCGGTCAGCCATTCCAGCGTCGTCGCCCGGGCGGTGCGCACGGCCTTGGCCAGATGCGCGTCGGTCAGCTCGACGACGTGGTTTTCGTCCAGGCTCTGCTCGATCGCCTCATCGCAGGCCATGTCGACCACCTGGGCCAGATCTGCGGAGGAGAAGCCAGAGCTGGCGTTGACGATGGGCGCCAGGTTCAGCCCCTCGGCGCCGGGCCGGTCGGCCAGCATCAGCTTCAGGATCGCCGCGCGCGCGGTTGCGTCCGGGGGCGGCACGAACAGCACCCGGTCGAAGCGGCCCTGGCGACGGAAGGCCGGATCGATGGCCCAGGGCACATTGGTGGCGGCCAGCACCAGCACGCCCTCATTGTCGGCGCCGACCCCGTCCATCTCGGAGAGGAAGGTCGAGACCAGGGCGCCGGTATGGGTGGTCTCGGTGGCGCCGCGGCGGCTGGCCAGGGCCTCGATCTCGTCGAAGAACAGCACGGCCGGCGCCTTGTCGCGCGCCTCGGCGAACAGGCCGGCCATGCGCTTTTCAGACTCGCCCAGCCATTTGGACAGGATCTCGGGGATGCTGACCGAGACGAAGGCCGCGTCGACCTCGCCGGCGGTGGCCCTGGCCAGCATGGTCTTGCCGCAGCCCGGCGGGCCATAGAGCAGGATGCCGCCGCCGGCCTTCTTCTTGAACTTGTCGAACAGCGCCTTGCGGGTGAAGGGGAGGATGATCTTGCGGCGGATCTCGGCCTTCACCTCGTCCAGTCCGCCGACGTCGGCGAAGGTGACGGTGGGGCGGCGGTGCGCCGGCGGTTCGGGCAGGGGCTGGCCGGCGATCGGGCGGCCCTTCAGATCGACCACATTGGCCGCGGCCTCGGCCGGCACCGCCAGCGCCGCTTCGAGCGCAGCATCGGCCAGCTCGGGCCTCGCCTCGACGGCGCGGGCATAGGATTGCGCGGCGTCCGCGGGCCGGCTCAGGGCCAGCTCCGCCCGCGCCCTGGCGATGCCCAAGGCGGGGTCATCGCCCTGCGCCCAGGTCAGGGCGGCTTCCGCGCGGTGGTGACCCAGGAGCAGAGCCGAGGCCATCAGGCGGGTGTCGTCGCTATGCGGCCCGGGCTCGCCCGCCTCCAGCCACTCGAGCGCGCGCTCGCAATCCACCGCCTCGCTGGCGGCGCGCAACATGGCGCGCACGACGCCGCCGGAGTTCGGCGCGGCGCGGGCGGCC
>CALAEG010000011.1 GCA_937890965.1 uncultured Caulobacteraceae bacterium
AAGCCTTGTAGATCATCAGCGGCGACGGCCGCCCCTCGGGGGTTTCGCCCGAGCAGACCAGGTGGTCGGGTGCGTAGCCTTGCGCGGCGGCCCTGGTCAGCACCGGCGCCATCATCTCGCGGGTGTAGCCGGTGGAGGAGCCCACCTTGAGCCCCGCCGCCCGCAGGGCCGCGACCGTATCGGCCGCGCCCGGGATCAGCTCGGACGCCTCGGCCGCCGCCTCGCGCATGAGGGGACCGAGATCCCGCATCAACGCCGTCACATCGTCTTCGCCGGGCGCGGCGCCATTGGCCGCCGCCCAGGCCGCCGCAACCTCCGGCCTGGCCAGCAGGGCCCGCACATGGTCGATCTTGGCCTTGCCCATGTCCGCACGCGCCGCCGCCTCGTCCAGCCGCACGCCCCGGCGCGCGAACGCCTCGATCAGGGCCGCCACCGGCGCCCGGCATCCGAAATCGACCATTGTGCCGGCCCAGTCGAAGATCACCAGGTCGAAAGCGCCGAGAGTCCTGTCCGTCATGGCCTTGCCCCTCCGAAAAGATCCGCCGCCACCTCTTCGCCGAGGGCGAATCCGGTGGACGCGCCCGCCCCGGTGGTCACCATCACCAACCGAACGCCCGGCGCCGGCGTGTCGATGACGACGGTCCGATCGGGCGCCGAGGCGTAGGTCCCCGTCCAGCGCTCGAGCACCCGCGGCGCCTTGCGCCCAAACACGGTTTCGAACTCGTCCAGGATCAACCCGTCGACGGCCTCGCAGGCAAACGGATCGGGTGTCGCCGCATAGTGGTGGCTGTCGCCCACCACCAGGCTCCCGTCACCGCTCTGGACCGCGATCAGGTGAACGCCGTTTTTGAGGTGCTCCGGTTGCTCGATCTCCAACCGGCCGCGCAGAGCCTCCGCCTCGGGCAGCGCCGCATAGCCGGCATACCGCGCCAGCCCCAGATCCGACATCACCCCGGCGGACAGCCGAAAGCCGGGATCGGCCAGCCGCAGCATCTGCAGCTTGCACCGGGTCACACCATGGGCGGCGATCCGGTCGGCGAACAGGCTGACCAGGTCATCGCCCGGGCAGACGGCGATCGCCTCGGCTTCGATCTCGCCGCGCGTGGTGACGAGCTTCGAGGTCTCCACGGCCAGGACGGCGGTCTCGCGCAGGAAGCTGACGCCATGGCGCGCCTCAAGCCAGGCCGCCAGGCGGGGAATCGCCTCCCGCGATTCCACCCGCAGCTCGTGCGGACTCCACAGCGCGGCCAGAAGTTCGGGCGTGGCCGCCTCGGCGTGGTTCCGTTGTACATCCTCGGCATCCAGGAGGCGGCACTCGGCGCCCATCTCGGTGCGCAGGAAGGCCTCGAGCACAGCGACCGACTCGGGGCGGCGGGCGGCCAGCAGCAGCCCGCGATGCAGGACGGGGATGCCAGCCTCGGCCGCGATCTCGGCCCAGACATCGGCCGAACGCCCAGCCCGCACCCACATGTCGCCGCGCGCCTGGCCGGTCACGGTGATGAAGCCGAAATTGCGCACCGAGGCGCCGTTGGCCTGGGCGTCGCGGTCGATCACCACCACCCGCTTGCCCCGCTTCGCCGCCGCCAGGGCGCAGGCCAACCCGACAACGCCGGCGCCGACGACGGCGAGATCAAACGGGCGGTTGGCGGGCATGAGGCTCCGGGGGCGGCGGGCTCGGATCCCTACCAGACCACGGCCGCATGACAATCAGTCAGTCGCGGGCGACGGTGGACCGCCGTCTCGAGGCTTTCGGAGACCAGCGCCGTCACCCAACCGCAACAGACCACGTCTAGACCCTATCAGCGTACAGGCTTGGCCGGATGGTGACCGCGGTGGAGGGCAGGATTCGGCAGGGGCTGGCGCGGGCCAATCCGATCGTCTTCACAACCGTGGCCGGACTGGCGGGGTTCTGCGCCTATTTCTCGATGTACGCCTTCCGCAAGCCGTTTACGGCGGCGACCTTCGACGTCGTTCCCGGTTGGCATTTCGCCCTCGACTACAAGATCGCCATCGTCATCGCCCAGGCGGCTGGCTACGCCCTGTCCAAGCTGATCGGCGTCAAGGTGATCTCGGAGATCGACCCGGCGCGCCGGGGCGTCGCCATACTGGGCCTGATCGGCGCCTCATGGCTGGCGCTGATCGCCTTCGCGCTGGTCCCGGCGCCCTGGAACGTGGCGGCGCTGTTCTTCAATGGCCTGCCGCTGGGCATGATCTGGGGCCTGGTGTTCGGCTATATGGAGGGCCGGCGGGTCTCCGAGGTGCTCGGCGCCATCCTTTGCGCCAGCTTCATCCTCTCCTCCGGCGTGGTGAAATCGGTGGGCGCGTGGCTGATGCAGGCCGGCCACGTCACCCAGTTCTGGATGCCGGCGGCCACCGGCGCGGTGTTCTTTCCGCTGCTGTTCGCCTCCGTCTGGCTGTTGGGCCAGCTGCCGCCGCCGGACGCGGAGGATGAGGCCGAGCGGGTGAAGCGCGCGCCGATGAGCGCGACCGAGCGCGGCGCCTTCCTGAAGCTCTATGCGCCGGGCGTGATCCTGCTGGTCATCGCCTATGTGCTCCTGACCGCGTTCCGGGATTTTCGCGACAACTTCGCGGCCGAGATCTGGACCGCGCTTGGCTATGGCAAGGAGGCGGGGATCTTCACCGCCAGCGAACTGCCGGTCGCCGCCATATCGCTCTTGGCGCTGGCGGCGGTGATGGCCGTCCGCGACAATCTGCGGGCGCTGATGGTGATCCACGGGATCGTGTTGGCCGGCTTTGTTCTCCTTGGCGTTTCGACCCTGGCGTTCCAGGCGCGCCTG
>CALAEG010000012.1 GCA_937890965.1 uncultured Caulobacteraceae bacterium
GGCTTCGCCCTGGCGACCCTGGTCGGCTCCTGGCCCGTGGCCCTGGTCGGCTATGGCCTGGTCGGCGTCGGCTGCTCCAATATCGTGCCCGTCCTCTTCACCAGCGCTGGGCGCCAGACCGCCATGCCGGAGGCCGTCGCCGTGCCGGCGATCACCACCCTGGGCTATGCCGGCATACTGATCGGCCCGGCGGCCATCGGCTTCGTGGCCCACGCGGCCAGCCTGCCAACGGCCTTCATGATCGTGGCGGCGCTGCTGGTCGGCGTCGCGGCCAGCGGGCGTTTGCTGCGGCTGTAGGGCCGATCGTGACCAAGTCATAACCATCTGGTTATCGGTTTCATACCCAGCGCCCCCGATGGTGGCCAGGACGCAGGCCGGGTCCGACGCGGCCATCAAGGCGGATCGAGATGGGCGCCGAGGGATTTGCCGACATTGAGCGCGGCCACCCGTAGCGGCCACTAGCTCTGCCGAGGATTCTTCCTCATTACTGTCGGGAAACGTTCCCGAGAATCTGGGAGCCCGGTCGATAACACCACGGAGCGCACTTGAGGGGGGGATGGCGAGTCACAGCGGCCGCGCTGGTGGGCGCGCTCACGCTATCCGGCGTCGCTCGCGCCGACGACGCGGCGCCGGACAAGCCGCCGCCGGCGCTGAAGCTGAATCTGCTGGAGAACCTGGACCTCTGGCAAAACACCGAAGGCGGGCTGAGGACCGGTGGCACGGCGCTCAACAAGCTGCGCGTCTCAGCCACCTGGAACGCGGTGCAGCTTGGCGACCCCGGCTTCAATGCTCACGTGCAGGTCTTCGCCATCAACGGGCGGCCATTCAGCGGCGATTTCGTTGGCGACATCCAGACCCTGAGCAACATCGAGGCGCCGACCGCGGTGCGCCTGTTCGACCTCTGGGCCGATCAGTCTTTCGGCGATCAGGACTCGCTGCGCGTCGGGCTGTTGGACGTCAACCATGACTTCGACATCAACTCGCCGGTCGGCCTCTTCATCGCCTCGTCCGACGCCATTGCGCCGGACCTCTCGAAGAGCGGGCGGAACGGTCCCTCGATCTTCCCGGTCTCCTCGTTTGGCGTGCGCGACCTCTGGACTCCGACCAAGAGCTTCACCCTTCGGGTGGGGGCGTTCGACGGCGTGTCGGGCGATCCGGCGCATCAGGGCGCGTTCGTGGATGTGAGGCTGCGCGGGTCCGACGGCGCCTTTTTGATCGGTCAAGCCGACTGGAACTTCGCCGACAACGCCCAGGCCTCGGTCGGCGTCTGGAGCTACACCGCGGCGACGCCAAGGATCGACCCGGCGCGGCCGGGCGAGGAGCGGCAGTCCGGCGTCTACGCCTTCATCGACGGCCCGATCTCGAAGTCGCTGAGCGCCTGGATCCGCGTCGGCGTCGACAACCCCGGGGTGGAGATGGTGTCGAACTTCTTCGGCGCGGGCGTGGTGTGGAATGCGCCGTTCCCGTCGCGCAAGAGTGACCAGGCCGGGCTCGCCATCGCCCGCGCCGGCATCGGCGGCCCAGCGCGGCGCGCGCAGGGCCTGCCGGACGCGGAGACCTCGATCGAGGCGACCTATCTCTTCCAGGCCACCGACCAGCTGTCGTTGCAGCCCGACCTGCAATACATCGTCCACCCCGCGTCGGCGCCGCATCTGCCGAACGCGCTGGTGATCGGCCTGCGGATCACCATTGCCGGCCAATACCCGGCGGGGACCACGGATACTGAAGACTAGCCCTCGCTGCTAAGGCGCGGCCGCCGCGGGCTGCGCCAGACTGGCCGGAGGGCAGGACTTTCCGCGTTCAAAGCAAACGTTCACCGTCTCGCCGGGCTGGAATTTCCAGGTCACGGTGGCGCTGTAGCTCGAACAACGCTGATATGAGCGGAGCAGCATCTCCGGCAGATAGGCGCGGACGTGTTCGATGATCTCGCCGGTGGGGGAGAGGTGTTCGATGCGGACATATTCGGGCGATAACAAGCCGGGCTGCCCACGTCGGCATGCGCTACCGCCGATACGAAATCCGCTAGGATCGATGTAAATCGCCGGCTTGCCGAGCTCAAAGTAAATCGTGCCGTGGGCTTGAGCGTTGATCGTTTCGCCAACGTCCGGGGTGCCGCAGGAGGTCAAGAGCAGGACCGACGGAAGCGCTAAGGCCCATAGTGCCCTGGCCTCCGGTGTTCGCATTCGTTGCACGGGCGATCTCCCTAGAATGACTTGCTCAGGCCGACGAAAAGGCCGCGCCGCGGCCCGAACTGTGGGGCGAAGACGCCGACGCCGGACCCGTCGCGGATCTCGTAGGCCCGGTCGAACAGATTGATCACGTCGAGGCGCACCTCGTAGGGACCGGTCACCACGTTGTCGAACCGGTGCGACAGGGACAGATTGACCTGCACATAGCCGGGCGTGTGCCCGCCGTTGGGGATCGCCGTCAGCTGTGAGCCATCCGGGAAGGTGATCGGCGTCGCCAGCGGCAGATCGGCGCGCAGGCCGCTGCCATAGATCAGGTCGAAACCGAACCGCGAGCCGAGCCACAGATAGGACGCCCCCGCCGAGGCCGAAAAGGTCTCGTCATGGTCGAGGTAGACGTAGTGGGTGCGCACATAGTCCAGCGAAGCCTGGTCGAAATTGAACTGGCTGGAGATCCAGTCGAGGCCCTGGGCCTTTTCATAGGCGAAGTTGGCGTAGGCCGAGAACGGCCCCTTGTTGTAGGCGGCGGTGAACTCGACGCCGTACTGGCGGCCGCTCTCATAGTTGAAGGGCGTCAGGATGATCGGGGCGCCGAACTGGCCCTCGTCGATCAGATGGGTGGAGAGCTTGTAGTAGCTGTCGACGGTCAGCGTCAGGGCCGGGGTGATCTTCTGGGCCAGACCGACGTCGAAATAGTGGGCCCGCTCGGCATAGGGGGTGGTGTCGGTGGTGGTCGCCGGCGCGGCGGTGGAAGTGACCAGCGGATTGCCCGTCGGGGCGACGAATTTGGCCACGCTCTCATTGGCGATCAGCTCGAAGGGCGGCGGCGAGAAATAGCGCGCGTAGCCGGCGTGGAAGGTGGTCGAGGGCGTCGGCAGCCAGACCAGGTTGACGCGCGGGCTGAACTGGTTCTCGGCACGAAAGCCGTTGAACTGGTCGAAGCGCAGGCCGTAGTTGATCGTCAGGTTCTTCAGCGGCGCCCACTCGTCCTGGACATAGGCGCTGTAGGTCTCGGCGGTCGCGGCGCCGTTGTCTGCGATGGTGAACGGCTGGTCGCTGATCTGGCCGCCGAAGGTCGGGCTGGCGGGATTGTTGTCGACCAGCAGCACCTGCGAGGTCGTCCGGCTCGTCGAGCGGTCGACCTCGACGATCACGCCGGCGCGAACGGTGTTCTGGTCGTTCAGGTGGTAGGCGCCTTCCGCCTGCAGGCCCCCGGCGAGGTCGGACTTGTCCGCCGCCTGGCTGATGCCGTTGTAGAGAATGTCGGGAACGACGTCGGGAGTGAATTTCAGGGTAGAATCGCGGGCGAACAGCGACACTTGTCCGGTGAAGCGGTCGGATGTGTGCAGATAGCTGACCACCCCGTACGCGGTGGATTCGGTCTGGCTTTCGTTGATGTCCTGGCTGGGGAAGTTGGTCTGGCCGTTGACGGTGAGGCCGAGGCCGCCGTTCAGCTGGCCCGAGACATCAGGAATCTGGAACCTCTGGCTGGAGGCGCCGACGATCACCGAGATCTGGCTCTGCGGATCGATGATGTGGTCGAGGTAGGCGAAGCCCTGGTACTGCTGGGTGTGGTCGTGGATCGGGTCTGATCGACCGTCCGGTGACTCGATGCCCAGGTCGTTCTGCAGATAGCTGCCGGAGATGAACAGGTTCGTGTTGCCGGCGTGGCCGCCATATTCGAACGACGGCTCGATTTCGCCGTGGCTGCCGCCATAGATCGAGACCTCGCCGCCATCCTTCGTCCCGCTCTTGGTTGTGATGTCGACGATGCCGGCGGTGCGCAGGCCGTACTCCGCCGGCAAGGCCCCGGTGATCAGCTCCACCTGGCCCGCGAGCCGCGGGCTCAGCGCCTGGCTGAAGACGCTTAAACCTTCTGGCAGGATGACGCCGTTGAGGCGGAACTGCAGGCCGTTGTGCTCGCCGCGGATGTGAAGCTGACCGAACGAGTCCTGCACGGCGCCCGGCGCCTGCAGCACAACCTGGTTGAGCGGCGCATTTTGGCCGCCGGGCAGGGCCTGGATCGCCGCGGCGTCGATTGTATAGGTCGAGGCGCCGACCTGCGGCTGGATCGAGGCGCGCGCCGCGCTCAGCCGTCTGGCCGTGACGACCACGTCGTTGCCGTCGTCGGCCGGCTGCGGCTGGACAGCCTGGGCGCCTGCCGGGTGCGCGATCAGCGCGACGGCGGCGAGCGCAAGGGAAGCATACGAAGCCGAGAGGCTCTTCAGTGACTGGAACGCCATGCAATCCCCTAGCGGAGGCGGTCCCTTAGGCGGGGCGGGCGGCCGCGCCCATGGCGGCGATTCCCGACTTCATCGGAATATCTTCCCGATCCGTTTTTCTCCTTGGCCGCGTGGCCGGCCGGGTACAGGACTCAGCGCCATGTCGCTTCGCTCCCGCATCGTGGCCGCGATCGTCCTGGTGCTTGTGCTGGGCTCCGGGCTCGGCTTGGCCTTGTCTGGCTGGCAGGCGCGCCAGTGGCTGCGCGGCGAGCTGGTCAGCGCCCAGACCAGCGGCGAACTCGCCGTCAACCACGCCTATGCCGACCTGAGGCGCTCGGATGCGCCGGACCGCGACCTGCGGGCCCTGATCGCCAGCTTCGACGGCGACCGCCACATGCAGGCGCGGCTGCTCGGACCGGGCGACCGCCTGCTCGCCGCCTCCCGGCTGGAGCGAGCGACGGCGCCCCCGGCC
>CALAEG010000013.1 GCA_937890965.1 uncultured Caulobacteraceae bacterium
AGGCCGGCAAGGATTTCGGCCGCTATCTCGACGTCGACGGCGACGGCATCCCCTATCGCACCTATCCCGGCACCCACCCCGAGCGCGGCGGCTATTTCACCCGCGGCACCTCGCGCAACCCCTACGCCCGCTATTCCGAAGAGGGCGCGGTCTATGTCGACAACATGCAGCGGCTGTTGCGCAAGTTCGAGACCGCCAAGACCCTGATCCCCGCCCCCGTGCGCCGCGACGCGCGCCGCGCCACCAAGACCGGGGTGATCTATTTCGGCTCGACCACGCCTGCCCTGAACGAGGCGCTGGAGACCCTGGAGGCGCAGGGCCGCCACGTGGACGCGCTGCGCCTGCGCGGATTTCCCTTCGCCGACGAGGTGTTCGATTTCATCGCGCGGCACGAGCAGCTGTTCGTGGTCGAGCAGAACCGCGACGGCCAGTTGCGCACCCTGATCATGAACGAGGGCGGGGTGGATCCGGCCAAGCTCGTCGCCGTCAACCACTATGACGGCACGCCGATCACCGCCCGCTTCATCGCCGGCGAAATCACCGCGCGGCTGACCGCCCGTTCGCTCGTCGAGGCCGCCGAATGACCTACATCACCAAGCCCCGCCTGCATCACCCCGGCCTGGCCGAGAACGCGCTGGGCTTCACCCGTCGCGACTATGAAGGGTCGGTCTCGACGCTGTGCGCCGGCTGCGGTCATGACTCGATCAGCGCCTCGATCATCCAGGCCTGTTACGAGCTCGCCCTGCCGCCACACCGCATCGCCAAGCTCTCCGGCATCGGCTGCTCGTCGAAGACGCCCGACTATTTCGTCGGCGCCGCGCACGGCTTCAACACCGTGCACGGACGGATGCCGTCGGTGCTGACCGGCGCCAACCTGGCCAACAAGGACCTGATCTATCTCGGCGTCTCCGGCGACGGCGACTCGGCCTCGATCGGCCTCGGCCAGTTCGCCCACGCCATCCGCCGTGGCGTCAACATGGTCTATATCGTCGAGAACAACGGGGTCTATGGCCTGACCAAGGGCCAGTTCTCCGCCACCTCCGACGCCGGCTCGAAGAGCAAGCGCGGCGTGGTCAACCACGATTCCGCCATCGATCTGGTCTCGCTGGCTCTGCAGCTCGGCGCGACCTACGTGGCGCGCAGCTTTTCCGGCGACAAGGCCCAACTGACGCCGCTGATCAAGGCGGCGCTCAGCCACAAGGGCGCGGCCTTCATCGACTGCATCAGCCCTTGTGTGCAGTTCAACAACCATCTCGGCTCGACCAAGAGCTTCGACTATGTGCGCGAGCACAATATGGCGATGAACCGGCTGGATCTGATCCCGCCGCGCGCGCCGATTGAGATCGACCACGCGCCGGGCACGGTGGAGATGGTCACCCAGCACGACGGCTCGATCCTGGCCCTGCGCAAGCTAAGCGCCCACTACGACCCGAGCGACCGCGCCCAGGCGCTCGCCCATCTGCAGGAGCGGGCGGCGGCCGGCGAGATCGTCACCGGCCTGCTCTACGTCGACCCGACGCCCAGCGACCTGCACGATCACCTGGATACGGTCGACACCCCGCTGAACGCGCTGAGCGATGCGGAACTGACCCCCGGCGCCGCGGCCCTCGTCGCGCTGAACGCCAGCCTGCGCTAGAGCATGTTAGGCGAAAGTGTAGGCGGTTTCGCCGCTCGAACATGCTCTAACCTTATGATCCTAGACCCTTTTGGCTGGTTCAGATGAGTCCATCTGAACCAGAAAGGGTCTAGAGCCATGGCTGAAAAACTGCTGGTTCTTGGCGCCGGCATGGCTGGGCTGTTCACGGCGCTCGCCTTCGCGCCGGGGACACGCGAAGTCATCATCCTCGAACGCGACCCGCCGCTGCCAGAGGGCGGGGTGGAGGCGGCCTTCGCCGAGTGGCACAGGCGCGGCGTCGGCCAGTTGCGCCACAGCCACGGCTTCCTCGCCCGCATGCGCAACGTCATCAAACGCCGTCATCCGGCCCTGCTCGACCGTCTGCGCGAGGCGGGATGCCGGGAAATCAGCTTCGCCGACCTGATGCCGGCGGCGCTACGCCAGACCTATGAGCCCCAGGCCGGCGACGACGACATGGTCATCCTGACCAGCCGGCGCACCAGTTTCGAGTTCATCGTCCGCCGCTATGTCGAGGCCCTGGCCGGTGTGACCATCGTCTCCGACACCTTCGTCCGTGAGCTGATCGTCTCCTCCGAGCCAAGCGCGGCCATCCGCGTCCTCGGGGTCAGCGGCGAGCAGAACGACCAACCACGGGAATGGCTGGCCGACGTCGTCATCGACGCCCAGGGCCGCCTTTCCGAGGCCAAGGGCCAGCTGATCGCCGCCGGCGCCGTAATCCCGGAAGAGTCGGAAGACTGCGGCATCCTCTATTTCACCCACCACTATCGCCGCATCGCCGCTGCTGATCCGCCGGTCTCGCGCGCCACCGGGACGGGCGACCTCGGTTATATCAAGTACGGCCGGTTTCCCGCCGACAACGGCTGCTTCTCCATCACCCTGGCCGTGCCGGAGGTGGAGACGGCGCTTCGCCAGGCCGTGCTCAAGCCCGAAGTGTTCGACGAGGTCTGTTCGATGTTTCCCGGCATCGCCGCCTGGGTCGATCCGGCCGGATCCGAGCCAATCAGCCGCGTCTTCGGCATGGGCGACCTAAGGAGCCATTGGCGCCGCTTCGTCAGCCCCGAGCGCCGCGCCATCCTGGGTTTCTTCGCGCTCGGCGACAGCCTGATCCGCACCAACCCCCTCTATGGCCGCGGCTGCTCCTTCGCCGCCGTGGAATCGGAGATACTTCAGGGCGTGCTGGAGGAGACCGTCGATCCGGCGCTACGCGCCCGCCTCTACGACGCCCGCGTCACCACCGCGCTGCGCCCCTATTTCGAAGACATGCGCGACCAGGATCGCAGCGCCATCCGACGCGCCGCCCAGGCGCTTGATCCCGCCTACCGCGCCCCTCTGCGCGCCAAGGTGCTGCAGAGCTTCATCGGCGACGGGGTGGGCGTGGCCGTGCGCGCCGATGTCGAGCTGCTAAGAGAGGCCATGCGCGAGTTCAACATGGTCGATCCGCCGCGCGCCTGGCTGAAACGTCCGGAAAACATGCTGAAGGTGGTGCGCCATTGGGCGCGCGGCCGCACCGCCAACGCCCGCTATTATCCCCCGCCGCTCGGCCCCGCCCGCGCCGAGATGATGGCGGCGCTTGGCCTCGACGCGATAGGCGAGCCCAAGGCGGCCTAGATCACGATGATTTGGATTGAACCAATCCAAATCATAAACGTGATCGATTCCTAAGAGTTGGAGCGGGTTGCGGGCGGAAAACCGCTTCGCACTTTTCCTCAACCCGCTCTGGAACCGCGCGCCCTTGCTCTTCGCCGTTTCAGCGGGGACAAAGGAGGCCTGAACGACGGCGGGTCTGGGCTGGGAGCGATGGCGCGACGAGGCGAGAGCGTTTCAGCCTACAGGCCGCGGGCCTGTCTGCGGGTCGGAGTCACCGGCCACAGGACCGGGCCGAAACTGCCGGATGAGGTCGCGCCGGCTGTCCGGGCCACGGTCGAGCGCCTGTTTGCGCAGATGAACCAGGCCTTCGCCGACACCGTCAATTCGGCCCAGTGGGCGTTTGGGGACGAACCGCCCGAGCTGGTCGTGGTCTCGGCGCTGGCGGAGGGCGCGGATCGGATTGTCGCCGAGGCGGGGCTTGGCAACGGCGCGGCGCTTGAGGTCGTCCTCCCCGCCGCGCGCGGGTTTTACGAGCACGATTTCGAGAGCGCGGGGTCGAAAGCCGCCTATCGCGCGCTGCTGGCCAATGCGAGGTCGGTGTTCGAACTCGACAGCCCCGACGGGACCCTGGCCGAAAAGCGCGGCTATGAGGCGGCCGGCCTGATCATGCTGGCCCATTCCGACATTCTGATCGCCGTCTGGGACGGCGGCGAGGCCGCGGGCATCGGCGGCACCGCCAACATCGTCCAGCAGGCGGTCAGCGAGGGCATGCCGATCCTCTTGATCAATCCGGCGACGCCGGACGAGGCCAGGCTGCTCTGGACCGGCAACATGGACCTGCCGCCGGCCAAGGTGCGCACCGAGGATCTGCCCACCAGCGACGCGTTCGCGGCCCTGTCCTATGTGGTCGAGGTCCTGGTCGCGCCGCCGGCGGACTCCACGACCCGAACAGCGCTGCTCACCTTCTACGATGAGCCGCCGGGCCCCCGGCGTGGCTGGCCGCTCTATTCGGTGCTGCTGGCGCTGCTGGCGGTACGTCCGCTGCAGCGGAGCGATTTTCGACCCAAGTACGAGCATCCGCACCCGCCCGACGAATGGCGCGCCCTCTTTCCCGGCCCGTCCGAGCCGTTGACCGAGGCGGTGTGCGAGACACTGTTGCCGGCGATCACCCCGACCGACGGGCTGGCCATCCGCTACGCCGAACGCTACCGCTCGGCCTTCGTCTTCAACTTCGCGGCCGCCGCCGTCGCGGTCGCCTTCGCGCTCTGCGGTCTGTCCACCGAACTGCCCTTCATCCACCTGGACGAGAACGGCCGGCTCCTGATCAAGGTCCTGCTGGTGACCGGCGAGATCGCGCTGCTGTCCGCCATCGTGGCGATCTGGAGCCGCGGCGCATCGCGCGGCTGGCACCGGCGCTGGCTCGACTACCGCCGCTGCGCCGAATGGCTGCGGCACCTGCGCGTGCTCAGCCTGGTCGGTGCGCGTTCGTCCATACCGCGCCCGCGGCGAACCCCCGGCGCGCGAACCGAGGCCGAGCGCGGCGAGCGGCTGGACCAGGACGACTGGGTCGGCTGGTACGTCCGCGCCGTCGGACGCCTGCTGCCGCCGCCGAACCGGGCGGTCGACGCCGGCTATGCCGAAGCCGTGCGGAAGGCGGTGATCACGGTCGAGCTGAGGGGTCAGATAAACTACCACCATGACAACAGCCGGCTGATGGCGCTGGCTTCCCGCCGCCTGCACCGCGGCGGCCTTGTCCTGTTCGGGACCCCCGCCGCCGTCGGGATCAGCTTCATCCTGGCCTATTTCGCCTACCTGATCTGGGGCTCGAGTCTGGCCTACGACACCCGGTTCTACGTCACCGCCCTGACCGCGGCCCTGCCCGCCTTCGGCGCGGCGCTGAACGCCATTCGCGTGCAGGGCGATTTCGAGACCGTGGCGATCCGTTCCGAAGAGATGGCGTCGCGTCTGGCCACCATCCGCGCGGCGATGATGGCCGACACCATCGACTTCGCCCGCCTTGCCGACCGGATCCAGCGGGCGGTGGCGGTGATGAGCGCCGAGCAGTCCGAATGGCGCACCCTGTTCGGCACCCGCCCGCTCAGCCTGCCGGCCTGACCGGCCGTCGATCAATCTCGCGCATGAAGCGGCGCCCCGACGCCATGACCTATTGACCTTGTCCGAACACGCCCCTCATGCTGGCGACACGTCATTTGGGGGGGGCCTGTAATGCGTACATCGGCGCGAGTCTTTGTCCTGGTGGCGATTTCGCTGCTGTTGAGCGCCTGCGTTTCGGTCGGATCGCTGGCCAATCGCGGCACCTCGATCGACGAGGGCGTCGGCCAGATGGCCAACCGCGGCATCCTGCTCAACCTGGCCCGCGCCAGCCGCAGCGAGCCGCTCTATTTCGTCTCAATCGGCACCATCCAGGCCCAGGGCAGCAGCGATCTGCGGCTGGGCGCGCCCGCCTTCACCGAAGGCCCCGCCCTGTTTGGCGCGGCGGGCATCGCGGCCAAGCAGGTCGTCTCAGGCGGCACATCGACCTACCTCGACAACACCATCAACACCAATTTCCAGATGGGGGTGTTCAACACCCAGACCTTCTATGAAGGCATGCTGCAGCCGCTCGGCCTGAACGACATCGACCTTTTGCTGCACCAGGGGTTTTCGCGCGAAATGGTCTTCTACCTGGTGATCGAAAAAGCCAAGATCACGCCGTGCCCGCTGCAGCCCGGCAGCGATCCCTGCATCGTCTATAACGATCCGTCCAACCCCTCTTACCTGATGTTCCAAGGCGCCATCGAGGCGGCCATGGAACATGGCCTGATCACCGAGGTGCCGCAGAGCACCGAAAGCCTGGTCGCTCCCACCGATGCCGCAACCGATCAGGGCGCCGCCGGCGCCAGAGCGGCGACGAAAGCGGCCGTCGAGCAGGTGACCGCGCAATCCAACGGCGACATCGGCAGGGCCGGCAGTATCGACTTCGTCCTGCGGGCTCCGACCGATTCGCCGAAGGCCCAGCTCTGTTTCGAACGCGCGCTGTCGACGACCGCCGCCAAGAAGGAGTTCGACCAGCTGACCGCCGAAAAGAAGCCGCCCTTCTATTGCGGCACCGGCCATAAGCGGGGCAGCGCGCCGCTGACGGTGCGGCTGTTCGACGGGCGGGACTACCAGATCGTGGTCACCACCCGCTCCATCTACGGCATCTTCAACTATCTCGGCGCGGTGATGAACACGCCGACGAAGCAGCAGCCCGTGCTGGTGGACTATAAGGTGCCGTCGGAGGTGACCCCCGTCGGCCCGCTGCTGACCGTGACCCAGGGCGGGATCCTCGGGACAGGCTGTTTCACTGCGGTCAGCTACGGCGGCAGGGGCTACTGCGTGCCGCAGGAGAGCGCCCAGACCACCAAGCAGGTGTTCAACGTCCTGAGCGCGTTGGTGGCGTTGAAACAGTCGCCTGGCGACCTGCCGGCCTCGCAGACCGTGCTGGTCGCGCCTTAGGCA
>CALAEG010000014.1 GCA_937890965.1 uncultured Caulobacteraceae bacterium
GCGCCGGCGCGCTGTCGCCGCCCTTGACGGGCGCGGCGATCAGCGACAATTGCCGCTCGAGGTCCTCGCTCTCGCAGGCCTTGCAAAGCGGCGTCTCGCCGGACGTCACCAGCGTCTGAAATTCCTCGCCGCAGGCGCGGCAGCGATAGGCGAAAATCGGCATCTTCACTTCCGCTCGGTCGGTTTTGGCGCTTCGCCTCTCCGCCAATTCGGCGGAAAACGCAAGCACCGGGCTTGACCACAGCCGCAGCGTGTGGCGCCCCTCGGCGATGGACGCGCCGCCTCTCACTCTTCTCGCCACCGGTTTCCTGCTCGGCTGGTCGGTCGCCTGGCCGCCGGGGCCGATCAACGACGAGATCGCGCGGCGCTGTCTCGCCGGCGGCTTCTGGGCGGGGTTCTCGCTGCTCGTCGGCGCCTGCTCCGGCGACGCGCTGTGGGCGGTGCTGGTCTCGCTCGGAATCGGCATTCTGTTCGTCGCGCCGCTGGCGCGCGCGATCATGGGCGTCGTCAGCGTCGCGCTGCTCATCGCGTTGAGCTTCGTCTTCCTGCGCGGCGCCTGGCGCGCGCTCAGAGGCCCACGCCCCGCCGCCGCCGAGCCTCCGCGCTTCGACTCGCGGCGCGCCGGCTTCCTGCTCGGCGCGGGGATGGCGCTGACGAGCCCGTGGAACGTCGCCTTCTGGCTCGCCGCCATCGGCCGGCCGGAAATGTCCGGCTATCGCCTGGCCGAATTGCTCGCCATGGCGGCGGCGGTGCTCGCCGGCGCGCTGACCTGGGGAATCATCTGGTCGGGCTCGGTCACGGTGTTGAGGCGGCGCGCCGATTCCGGCAATTCCGGCCGCTGGTGGGCCTTCGGCGTCGATTTCGCCACCGGCGCGCTGATGGCCGCCTTCGCCATTCGTTCGGCGCTGCGGCTCCTCGCCGGCTAAAGGCGGCGGCCGGCCCGGACAGTGGGCCAGTTTGAATTTCTGGAGCTGGCCGGGAGCGGAACGGCGGGTTGCGGACGAGAGGAAGGGAAAGTGGACATTCGATAGTCGAGGGGCGAACGGCAAAGTTGGACCCGAAGCGAAGTTTGCCGGCGTTTCGCAATTCAAATTTCATGCGCGGTCACGAGCCGGTTCCGATCACTGCGCCATCAGGTCTGCCGGAGACTGACCCAAATCGCATTGCCCGAGCCGAAGCGCTTCTTAAGCTTCTGCCGTCCATCCGCGAACAGTCAGGATCGCATCGGCAAAGTCACCAGGCGCCTCCCACGGCAGATTGTGGCCGCAGTCGACAACGCGGTGTTCATGACGAGCGGCAAACATCGTGGCGTGGCTGGCAGTGCCACCGGGTTTGAGGGGGTCCCGGAGACCATCCAACGTTATTGCAGGGACGGTGATCTTAGGCTTCGCAGCAAGGCGCGCCTCTAACGACGCCAAAGTGGGGTCGCCTGTCGCCGTCCCGAAGCAGAAGCGATAGCAGTGGATCACCACATCGACGAAGTCCGGATTGTCGAAGGACGAAGCCGTCCTTTCGAAGACGGCGTCGTCGAAGTTCCAGCCGGGCGACCACTGCCGCCAAAGGATGCGGCACAACTCGCGACGATGCTGCGTCAGACACTCGCGTCCTCGCTCCAACTGAAACAAGTTCTGATACCAGATCACCTGCTCCAAAGCCGGCGCGAAGGCGTGTCCGAGTCGTTGCACGTTGATAATATCATAACCGGCATAGGAGACGAGGCCGGCCACTCGCTCCGGCCAGATTGCGGACGCGACGCATGACCCGCAACCGCCCCAATCGTAGCCGGCCAAGACCGCGCGTTCAACGCGGAGGGCATCGAGGAGGTCGACGAGGTCATGCCCGAGCGCGGCCTGCTGCCCGCTGCGCATCGTTTCCTTGGACAGGAAGCGCGTCGGTCCAAAGCCTCGCAGGTAGGGCACGATCACACGCGCTCCAGCCTGGGCCAGACGTGGCACCACCTCATCAAAGGCATGGACATCATAGGGAAACCCATGCGCCAGGACGACTGGCCACCCGTTCGCCGGACCCTCCTCCAGGAAGGCGATTTCTAGGACTCGTGTCTGGACGGT
>CALAEG010000015.1 GCA_937890965.1 uncultured Caulobacteraceae bacterium
AGGCCGATACGCACATAGCCCTCGCCATATTCGCCGAATCCGACACCGGGGGCGACGGCGACGCCGGCCTCCTCGATCAAGAGCTTGGCGAACAGCATCGAGCCGGCCTCGCGGAAGGCCTCCGGCAGCGGCGCCCAGGCGAACATCGAGGCCGGCGGCGATGGGATGTCCCACCCGGCCCGCTTCATGGAATCCACCAGCACGTCGCGCCGGCGCTTATAGGTGTTGCGGATCTCCTCGACGCAGTCCTGCGGGCCGTTCAGGGCCGCGGCGGCCGCCACCTGGATCGGGGTGAAGGCGCCGTAGTCGAGATAGGATTTGACCCTGGCCAGCGCCGCGCACAGCCGGGCGTTGCCGACCACCATACCCACCCGCCAGCCGGCCATGGCGTAGGTCTTGGACAGCGAATTGACCTCGACGGCGATGTCGCGGGCGCCGTCCACCTGCAGGATCGAGGGGGGCGGGTTGTTCTCGAAATAGATCTCCGAATAGGCGACGTCCGACAGGATCAGCATGTCGTGCTTCTTCGCCAGCTTCACCGCGTCCTTGTAGAAGTCCAGGTCGACCGCCTGGGCGGTGGGATTGGACGGATAGGAGACGATCATCACGCTGGGCGGCGGCGAGGAATTGGTCACCGCGCGGCTGATGCCCGAGAGATAGGCTTCGGGGGTGAGCGCCGGCACGTGGCGGATGACGCCCTCGGCCATGATGAAGCCATAGGCGTGGATCGGATAGGCCGGGTTGGGGCAGATGATGACGTCGCCGGGCGCGGTCAGGGCCTGGGCCAGGTTGGCGAAGCCCTCCTTGGAGCCCATGGTGGCCACCACCTCGGTCTCGGGATCGAGCTTCACGCCGAAGCGGCGGTCGTAATAGCCGGCCATGGCGCGGCGCAGGCCTGTGATGCCCTTGGAGGCGGAATAGCGGTGGGTCTTGGGCTTGCGCACCGTCTCGATCAGCTTTTCGACGATGTGGTCGGGGGTCGGCATGTCGGGATTGCCCATGCCGAAGTCGATGATGTCGATGCCCTGGGCGCGCAGGCGGGCCTTCAGGCGATTGACCTCTTCGAAGATGTACGGCGGCAGGCGCCGGATGCGGTGGAAATCGGGGGTCATGGCATGGCCCTCCTTAGGGGGGCCTGGAATCGGGGATTTGATGTGATGAATAGACGCGCGGCGGCGCCTATTCCAGGGTGCAGGCTCGCTTGGGCTTGGCCCCCGCTGGCGCCTAGTTGGGCGGCGGGGGCTTTGTAGCTCGCGCGCGGACGCTGGCGGCATAGGCGTCGCTGGCGCTGGAGGCGTCCGTCGAGGGCGCGGTCTCCGCGGGTGGAATTCGCGCATGCTGGGCGTCTACGAAGCCCTGGGTGTCGCCGAGGCTGTAGGGATAGGCGGCGTTGGCGGCGTCGACCTGGTGCTTTTCGGCCAGGGCTTCGGTGACGGTCACCCGCCAGGCGCTTAGCGGCCGCACGTCGGTCGGCAGGTTCGGAATCTGCGAGAACTTCGGATAGGGGCCGGGCGCCTGCTGCGCGGCGCGCACCTGAGCCGCGGCCGGCGACGACTGATCGATGCCGCCGGGCAGGAAATAGTTGTTCCTGGCCAGGGTGTCGCAGCCGGCAAGGCTCGCGGCCCCGATGAGCACAATTAGGGCGCCGGCCGGTCGGATCGTCTGTCTTGTGCGTTTGAGGTACACTTGAAGGCCTGGAGGCTCGTCCTATTACAGGGTCTAAGGTCTTATGCGATGATGGCGTCCAACAAAAGGGCGCGGGTCGGCCAAGGCCGGCTCGAAAGGGAGGTTGAGGCCATGACCGATCCGTCCACCCGGACCAAATCCGCCAAGGCCAAGGCCGCGCCAAAGCCGGCGCCGAAAGCCGCCAAGCCCGCGCCGAAGGCCGCCGAAGCCGCGGCCAAGCCGGCCGAGGCCGCGCCGGAACCCGCCAGCGCCGCCAGCGCCAGCTTTTCCTTCGCCGGCCTGTCCGCCGCCCAGCGCGAGACGCTGGAAAGCCTGTCGATGAACCTGGCGCGCGCGGCCCTGACCGCCCAGGGCGCCATCGCCGAAGCCGCGCTGCGCCAGGCCGACCGTCCGGCCGCGCTCAGTCCCGATCCCTTCCATGTCGCGCCCGCCCTGACCGACGTCATGGGCCGGCTGGCCGCCCAGCCCGACCGGATGATGCGGGCCCAGGCCGACCTGTTCAGCCGCTATATGGACCTGTGGAAGTCCACCACGCGGCGCATGGCCGGCGAGACGCCCGAAGCCGTGGTGGCGCCGGGCAAGGGCGACAAGCGTTTCGCCGACCCGGACTGGTCGGAAAACCCCGTCTTCGACGTGATGAAGCAGTCCTACCTCTTGACCTCGAACTGGCTGAACGGGCTGATCGCCGAGGTCGAGGGCGTCGACCCGCTGTCCAAGCGCCGGGTCGAGTTCTTCATGAAGATGCTGACCGACGCCTTTTCGCCGTCCAACTTCCTGGTCTCCAACCCCGCCGCCCTGCGCGAAGTCATCGCAACAAATGGCGAGAGCCTGCTGAAAGGCATGGAGAACTTTGCCGGCGACCTGGAGCGCGGTGGCGGCCAGCTCTCCATCAGCCAGACCGACTTCACCCCGTTCAAGGTGGGCGAGAACATCGCCACCGCGCCCGGGAAGGTGATCTTCCAGAACGAACTGATCCAGATCCTGCAGTTCGAGCCGACCACCGAGACGGTGCACGAGATCCCGCTGCTGATCTTCCCGCCCTGGATCAACAAGTACTACATCCTCGACCTGCGGCCCGAAAACTCGATGATCCGTTGGCTGACGGCCCAGGGCTTCAGCGTCTTCGTCGCCTCCTGGGTCAACCCGGACCAGCGCCTCTCCGCCAAGACCATGACCCACTACATGA
>CALAEG010000016.1 GCA_937890965.1 uncultured Caulobacteraceae bacterium
GCTGCAATCATTGCGACACGCCTACTCCTCCCGCCGTTCCTGAGCGGGACAGCTTCGTCGTCTGACGAGGCTAGGAGCGTGATTAGGAAATGTCTTTCACGGAAAACGACCGAAAAGTTCAGTCGAAAAAGGGGAAAAACTTTTCACAACGGACCGGGTATGATGGGCCGCCGTTCGCCGTGGCCATCGCTGCGGCGTCGGTCACAGACTTCGGCGCCAGCCCTTCAGCGGTGAAGCAGGTCGCCCGTCTGGCGTCCGCCAACGAACGGGCCGTGCGAAACTGGTTCGAGGCTAAGAACAGCCCGAGCGGTGAAAACCTGATCGGCTTGATCCGGCATTCCGACGCCGTGCTGAGTGCGATCCTGACGCTCGCCGGCCGTGGCCCTCTGGGTGGGTCAGATCACCTGGCCAGCGTCCGCCGCCATGCCGTCGAGCTGCTTGCCGAAATCGACCGTCCACAAGCCCCCGGCTGAACCCGGTTCACGCCTTCAGAGTGCTGTGCTGAAGCGGGCTGTTTTACACCCGTCGCGACCCTCGCTGTGGTCGCGGTCTGCTTTTGTCCGGCCCTTCGCTATACCCCGAGAGCGAGGCTGTGGGGATATTGCTGGTGGCCTGGACTGACGCATTTCAGGCACCACGCCACGCGCAACTGATACGTCCAATCGCCGGCCCGAAGCGCCAAGGTCTGCTTTCTGGCCCTGAGCCAATGTCCGCTACCGACCCACAGGAGACCATCCCAAGGTCCGCTACCAGCGATAGGACCCGAAAATCGCCGCACGCCCAAACCGGACGATTTCGCGGACAGGTCCGTGCGTTCAATGATGCGTCGTCGCAACCGCTCGTTACCCGAGTTCAGCGATCCACCGCCGACGTCCAAGGCGACGGACCACAAACCAGACCGCGCCGATCAGGACGCCGGCGGTGAAGACAGCGATGAGCAGGATCCGATGAGCCAGCGCGCTCAGGCCATTGCCGACCTGGAACACCGGCGGCTGGCGGACATAGAGGCTGGCGTCCACCTGGCCCTTGTCGAAGAAGGTTGCGAGGAGGCGGTCACGCGCGGCGGGCTGTGAGCCCCAGAAGCTGGCCGTATGTCCGAACTCGGCCAGCGACACCAGGCTGCCATGGGAGAGCTTCGGCATCAGCTCGCTCCGCACGGTCTCGATCGGCGTGGTGAAGTCGAGCGTTCCGGCGACCACCAAGGTCTCGACGGCCGAAGGCTGCATGACCGAATAGGCATCCGCATCGGCGTTGGCGGGCCAGTCGCGCGCCATTTCCCAAAAGAGCCTGGATGGCGCGCCGACGATAACGTCCGTCGGGGTCAGATCGTCGACCTGGGCGGGCGTCAGACGCGCATAGTCGCCGGCGCCCATGGCCAGGAACTCGCCCCAGTTGTTGATCAATCGCGCCAGGACCGGATGGCTGAGTGCGGACAACAAGGCCATGCCACTAGCGTCCCCGCTGGCCGCGCTCAGCCACATGTCGATCGCCGCCGGGCCGCTGAGCGGGACGGGCGCGGACTTCGGGTCGATCGACTCGGGGAGCATGAAGAAGCTGAGAAACCGCACGCGGTCGGGGTCGATCGGTACGCCCATCCAGCCCGTCGGCATGTTGGCCGAAACCCGCCGCAGGCTCGCCCTCAGGTCGGTGGTCCGGGCACGGCAATAGCGATCGTCGGCGCAGAGCAACGCGTAGCGGTCGAGCTTGGCGTCGGTGAGCTTCGGGTCCCAGACAAAGTGGCCTGGGGGATTGGTGCCGATCATGACCACCCGGCGAAGACTGGCCGGATAACGCCACTCATAGATCAGCTCCAGGCGCGTGCCATAACTGCCGCCGAGCAAGTCGATCGGACCGTAGCCCAGCGCCCGCCTAGCGAGTTCCTGGTCGTCGACGGTTTCGGGCATGGAATAGCCGGCTAGATCAACGCCCGCGCGTAGCAGCCGCGCGGCGCAAAGGCGGGCGCCGGCCCTGATGCTGGCCAGCGCCGCGGGCCCCATTAGCGGGCCCTTCGCAGCGGCGATGTGGTCGGACACTTCCGGACAGTCGAGGTTCACGCCGCCGTCGACGCCGCGGTAGCCCACCATGACGACATCGTGGCGCGCAAGCAGTCCGTCGATGGCAAAGTCGATGATGTTGGAAGCGCCGGGTCCCCCCTGGAAGGTGAAGATTGGCTCGGCAGGATTGGGGCGCGTGGCGCGAATTCGGATCAAGGGAAGTTCGATGAGCCGGCTACGCGTACCGCGCCGGTCCTCCGGAACAACCAGCTGACCGCAGTCGGCGAGATAGTTCTTGCCGTCTTCCTTGGAGTGGAAGGCGCAAGGTTGCAGCCCTAGGTCCCCCGCGTGGGCCGCTGCGGATGGCGCAACGACCTGCGGATAGCCGGTCAGGGCAGACGCGGCCGCCGGGGCGGCGAGAGCCAGGCCGAGGACGATCGCCAGCCACCCAACCAGGCGCCGGCTCAAAGCAAAGTACGGCAGGGCGATCAAGGGCCGCGACTCAATCTCGCCGACCAATCAGGTGTTGGTTGGCTTGGGCGTATGTCTCCATCCCGTCAGCCAAAGCCCCTCGCAGCGTTTGACGTCCGATAGCGGCGTCACATGGTCGCCGCCACGCTACACCGCGCTACGGTCCAGGCAATGTGGAATTTCTTACGCTGTGCTCTACGACTTAAAGCCGAGTGCCGAAGTCTGGCTAGGACGGAGGACTAAGCTCGTCCGCTGAGATTCGTTGTCCTCCGGTCTGGCAGGATCGCGACTGTCCGCTTTCCAGCCCCGGACCAACGTCCGCTTTCCACCCATAGCGGAACTTCACAGCGTCCGCTTTCGGGTAGAGAGGCCGGCGGCCCGGA
>CALAEG010000017.1 GCA_937890965.1 uncultured Caulobacteraceae bacterium
GCGGGTTGGGCATGGGATTCACGCTGCGGGCCGGGTTGGACGAACTGGGCCCGGGGGCGCGGGTCGCGGTCGCCGAACTCGTGCCGGCGGTCATAGGCTGGGCGCGCGGGCCGCTGGCCGAGCTCTTCGCCGGCAGCCTGACGGATGCCAGGGTCACGCTGCATCAGGCCGATGTCGCCGAACTGATCGCGCCGGCGAGATCCCGCTATGACGCCATCCTGCTGGATGTCGACAATGGCCCCGGCGGCCTCAATCGCGCCGCCAATGACAGCCTCTATGCCGTGGACGGTCTGCGGGCCGCCCGCCGGGCGCTGGCGCCGGGCGGCGTCCTGGCGGTGTGGTCGGCGGGACCGAACGCCGAGTTCGCCAAGCGACTGCACCGGACCGGCTTTCGCGTCGACGAGGTGCGGGTGCGCGCCCGCGGGCCGGGCCGAGGCGCACGACACGTCATCTGGATCGCCGCGCCGGCCTGACGGAACCTTGGTCTTGGCTCGACGCTCTATCATCCGGGGGGGCCAAGCCTGGGCGAACCAGGCTTTTGGGGCTGCCACCGGAGCACTCCATGGCCGTCCACCATCTCACGCCTGTTCTCAACAGTCTCGCCGCCGCTCCGACCCTCCACGCCACGGTCTATCATCTTGGCCGGCGCCCTGAGACGGGGGCCCAGCGCGTGCATCGCTTGCAACAAGAGGCCCGCGCCCTGGCGCGGGAGCAGGTGGCGGTCTTCGCCGCCGACGTCAACGCGCTCGCCCTTCGCGCCGAGGAAATCGCCAAGGGCGGTGACGCCTATCCGGCCGGCGTGCGCGAGTTGGCCGCGAGACTCGCCGCCGACCTGCCGCAGAAGGTCCAGGGCTTGACCGCCATTATGGGGCGCACGGCCGGACCTGATCCACGCGAGGCGACCCCCTGACCGGGGCCGTCTCCCGTCCCGGCCCGTGAACGGCCGACAACGGTTAGCTCCGATCGGGTTCATCAACGACGGCGCATTCTCCTGACAACGCGAGAGGCAGGCCCGACCTGCCGCGAGCTCGCCGACCGCATGGCGACCCGTCCCCGGGTGACGTCGAGCTGGCGGCCTTTGAAGGAGATCTGTTGTGAACAAGATCATGTTGGCTATCGCGAGCCTGGCGGTCGTTGCAGCACCTGTCGCCGCTTCGGCCCAGTCCTACGGTCATGACCACGGCCGCAACGGCGGCTGGAGTAACCGCGGCGACTACGGCCGCAGCTATCGTGGCGACCGCGGCAATGGCGGCGCGGCCCTGGCGGCCGGCGTTTTCGGCCTCATACTCGGCTCGGCCATCGCCAGCTCCAGCCATTCCTACGGCTACGCCCAACCCTATGGATATGCGCAAAACTGCGAGTGGCGGAACCAGGCCTATGACACCGGCTATGGCGAGATCGCCTATCGACAGGTAGAGGTCTGCCGCTAACCCAGTCGGCGCTGTCGGTGGCCCCGCCATCGACGGCGCCTCGGCGCTCGGAACTCCATGACGCAGCCGGCCTCGCCTCCTTCGACACCGCGGCCGGCCGGTCCGGCCTGGTTCGCGGTGGCGCGGCGAGCCGGATCGCGGTTGCTGCTGACCCTGCTTGGCCTGCTGGCCGCGCTCTGGGGATTTCTCTGGCTGACCGGTGAGGTGCGCGAAGGCGACACCTCGCGCCTCGACAGCCGAATCCTGCTGGCCTTCCGCACCCCCGGCGATCTGGGCACGCCGATCGGGCCAAGGTGGGTGCAGGAATCGGCCAGGGATTTCACGGCCCTAGGCGGCTTCTCCGCGCTGACCCTGCTTGTGGTTTTGGCCGTGGTGATCCTGGTTCTGCTCGGCCGCCGAACCCACGCCTTGGTTCTCGGCGTCACGGTCGTGTCGGCTCAAGCCCTTTCCGGGCTCCTGAAACTGATTGTCGACCGGCCGCGACCCGCGCTCGTGACCCAGCATGACCTGGTCTATTCTTCGAGTTTTCCAAGCGGCCACGCGATGATGTCGCCGGTGGTCTATCTGACCTTGGCCGCCATCGCCGCGGCCGGCCATCCCCGGCCAGCGATCAAGTCCGTCCTCTTCATCGGCGCGATCATGCTGGTGATCGCCATCGGCGTCAGTCGAATCTATCTGGGTGTGCATTGGCCTAGCGACGTCCTTGCCGGATGGACATTGGGAACGGCCATAGCGCTTGCGGCCTCGCTCGCCCTGGCCAGGACCGCACCAAACACCGTTCGCCCGCCCAGTGACGCTTGAAGCGCGCCCAAATGGAGCCTCGGGATCGATGACAACGACCATGATCGACGGACCGAGGATGGCCCCAGCTTCCGGAGCCGCGGCGCAGTCGCTGGTCATCCTGCTGCATGGCTATGGCTCCAACGGCGAGGACCTGATCGGCCTTGCGCCGCATTGGCGGGATGCGCTGCCGAACACCGCCTTTGCCTCGCCCAATGCGCCGGAGCCCTGTCCTGGCGCGCCGGGCGGCTATCAGTGGTGGGGGCTCACGGGCGCCGACCGGGGCGACCGGGCGGCGGGGGCCAATCAGGCGGCGCCGGTGCTGAACGGCTTCATCGACGCCGAGCTGGCCCGTCACGGCCTGACCGAGGCCGATCTCGCCCTGGTCGGTTTCAGCCAGGGGACCATGATGGCCCTGCATGTGGGTCCGCGCCGGCCGCGCCGACTGGCCGGGATCGTCGGCTATTCCGGCATGCTGGCCGACCCGGCGGGCCTGGCCGATCCGGCGATGACCAAGCCGCCGATCCTGCTGATCCACGGCGACGAAGACCCGATGATCCCGGTCGCCGCCTTTCACGCCGCCAAGGCCGCACTGACGCGGAACGGCTTTGCGGTGGAGGACCACGTCAGCCCCGGCCTCGGCCACAGCATCGATCTCGCCGGCCTGCAACTCGGCGGCCGGTTCCTGGCCAGGGTGCTGGGGTAGCAAGCTGACCGCGAAAGCCGTTGGCGGCGATCGATGCCGCGGTGCTAGGCTCGCAGGCAAACAACAAGGGGGTGGAGATGCGGGAACTGTGGCGCCGGTCGGCGGGCGAGCTGGCGAAGGCGATCGCGGGCCGGGAGGTCAGCTCGGCCGAGGTCGTGGAGGCCCACCTGGCGCGCATCGAGGCGGTCAACGGCCAGGTGAACGCCGTGGTTCGGGTGCTGGCCGATACGGCCCGCGCGCAGGCGGCGGAGGCTGACCGCCAGGTGGCGGCGGGCGGGCCGCTGGGGGTGCTGCACGGCGTGCCCTGGACCATCAAGGAAAACATCGACATGGCCGGGTTGCCGACCACCCAGGGCGTGATCCCGCTGGCCGAGGCGATCGCCCAGGTGGACGCCCCGGTGGTCGAACGCATGCGGGCGGCCGGCGCGATCCCGATCGGCCGCACCAACCTGCCTGACATGGCCATGCGGGTGCATACCGACAGCTCCCTGCATGGCCTGACCCGCAACCCCTGGAATGCTGGCCGCACGGCCGGCGGTTCGAGCGGCGGCGAGGCCGCGGCGCTGGCCACCGGCATGAGCCCGATCGGTTTAGGCAACGACATCGGCGGCTCACTGCGCAGTCCGGCCGCCTGTTGCGGCATCGCCTCGATCCGACCCTCGGCCGGCCGGGTGCCGGACGCTGGCACCATCCCTAATGGCGACCGTTTGCTGGCCAGCCAGATCCTGGCCGTGCAGGGCCCGATGGCGCGTCGGGTCTCGGACGTGCGGCTGGGCTTGCAGGTGCTGATGGGCGCCCACCCGCGCGATCCGTGGGCGATCGACTCACCCCTCGCCGGGCGGCCGCTGAGCGGGCCGATCCGTGTCGCCGTTGCGGCGGAGCCTCCCGGCGGCCAGGTCGATCCGGCGGTGTCGGCCGCGGTGCGCCGCGCCGCCGACGCGCTGGCGGATGCAGGCTATGACGTGGTCGAGGGCTGTCCGCCGCGCTACGAGGAGGCGACCGATATCTGGGCCCAGATCCTGATCGGCGACCTCGCCGTGGCGCTGGGCCAGATGAGCCCGCTGATGGGCGCCGACGGGCGCGCCTTCCTGGACGCCTTTGCGCAGACCGTGCCGCCGCTGAGCGACACGGCCGCCATGTCACAGCTCTATGTGCTGCGCGACGGGATCGCGCGGGCCTGGTCGGTCTTCATGGCCGAGCACCCGATCGTCTTGACCCCGACCTGGACGCAGCTGCCGTTCGAGGTCGGTTTCGATGTGGCCGGACCCGGCGCGGCCGCGGCCACACGGGTGCTGATGGGCCCGGTGACGCCGGCCAACCTGCTGGGCCTGCCCTGCGCCTGCGTCCCCGCCGGCCAGGACGCGCCGACCAACCTCCCTGTCGGCGTCCTGCTCACCGGCCAGCGCTTTCGCGAGGACCTCTGCCTGGACGCCGCCGAGGCGGTGGAAGCGCGGCTGGGCCTCAAGACGCCGATCGACCCGAGGGCTTAAAGGCGCGGCGCGCTCAGGCCGCGCCGAGATAGTCGCGCTTGCCGATCTCCACGCCGTTGTGACGCAGGATGTCGTGGGCGGTGGTCACGTGGAAGAAGAAGTTGGGCAGGACGAAGCTGAACAGGAAGTCGCGCCCCGAGAACGGGATCTCGCCGCCGCCCAGGTTCATCTTGATGATGCGGTCTTCGGCGCCGTCGATCTGCTCGGGCTTGATGCCTTCCAGATAGGCAATGGTCGTCTTGATTCGCGCCTGCAGCTCGGGAAATGTGGTCTCGGTGTCGGGCCAGCTCGGGGTTTCCGTCTCCGAAAGGCGCGAGGCGGCGCCCTTGGCCGAGTCCGAGGCGATCTGAACCTGGCGGCTCAGCGGGTGCATGTCGGGCGCCAGGCGCGCGTTCACCAGCACGGACGGATCGATCTTGCGCGCCTCGGCCGAGGCCAGGCCCTTGTCGAGCAGGTGCGAGAGGTTCTTCAGGCCGCGGACCAGGACCGGAACGGACACGTCGTACATGGAAAGGGGCATGAAGAGCTCTCTCGATTGCGGAAGAAAGGGGGCGGGAGTCGCCGCAGGCGCGACGAGCGCCGCCGCACTAAGGCCGAATAACTGCGCGAGGCAAGGGCGCGCGTCCGCCACGATGATGCCGCGCCCCTATGATCTTAGCGGGATGCTGAGGATTCAGGATCAGGCTGTGGAGTTCGATGGGCCGAACTGCGCCAGATGATGCAACGCTCCTCGCCGCACGCCGGCGGGCGGCGCGGCGTCGCCTGTTCGGCGCGGCCTTCAGCCTCGCGGCCCATCTGTGTGTGTTGGTCTTCCTGGTCACGGCGCTACGCAGCCCACCCGCGCCAGCGGAGACCGCGCCGATCGTCGTTGAGTTGGTTGATGAGCGGCCGCCCGCGCCCGCCGCTCATCCGAAGCCGGCGTCGACCCCGGCCGCTGCCACCGCCGCCGAGTCCCGGCCCGTCGCCGCCGCTCCGGTCCCGGTCAAGACGCCCGCCCGGCCGGCCGTCGCGCGGCGATCGCCGGCGCCGATGAAGACGGCGAGCCTGACG
>CALAEG010000018.1 GCA_937890965.1 uncultured Caulobacteraceae bacterium
ACCCGCCCCTACCGCGCGAGAAGTGGGGCGAGGAGGCGTGGCTGCGCGCGGAAATCCCGGCCGGCAACGGCTTTGCCAATGCCCGAGGGGTGGCGCGGATCAACACGCTCTTGTCCTGTGGCGGCGAGTCCGGTGGCAGGCGCCTGTTGTCGCCGGAGGGCGCGGCGCGGGTCTTCTATCAACAGTCCAACGGCCCCGATAAGGTCTTCCTCGCCCCGGTCCGCTGGGGGTTGGGCCTGGCGCTCGACCTGATGGGCATGAACTTCGACGGCCACAAGGTCTGCTTCTGGGGCGGCTCGGGCGGCTCGCTGATCGTCAACGACGTCGAGGCGCGGATGACGCTGGCCTATGTGATGAACAAGCTGGAAGCCAGCCCGTTCGGCGATCCGCGCAACACCGCCATCCTCAGAGCGGCCTATGCGGCGCTGAAAGCCGGCTGAGCGCGACGTGGCGGCCACCGAGACCATCGCCTTTCGCATGACCCTGCATCTCGGCCAGGCGGGCGAATACCGTCGCCGCCACGACGCCATCTGGCCGGACCTGGTCGAGGCGTTGAAGGGTGCGGGCGTTGTCGACTACCGCATCTATCTCGACGAGACGACGCACCAGCTTTTCGCAACCCTCACTCGTAGACTCGATCATTCCATGGACGCGCTGCCGGATGCGCCGGTCATGCGGCGCTGGTGGGCGATGATGGCCGACATCATGGACACAGGGCCCGATCTGGCGCCCGAGACGGTCTCGCTAACCGAGGTTTTCCGCCTGGAATAGCAACGGATTTCGGACGATCGCTCGGTGAAACCGTCGTAACTGTCGCCCAGCCGCATCACTAGCGCTCAATCATGCTCAATATCATCCATTGTTCGCTTGGATGGCTGAGCGGTTTTGTGTACTCAATGCAATGCATTCGATTTGACGGGGGGAATCGCGGCGTGACCGCGCCAGCCCTCCGATCCTTGGGGGAAGCACCAGATGAAGAAACGCCTCGGTTCCGCGCCTCTGCGCGCATCGGTTTCCAGCCTGGCCCTGGCGGCGACCTGGCTGCTGGTCGCCCATCCAGCCGCAGCGCAGACCGCCCAGCCGGCCGCCGCCGCGGCCGCCGACGAGGGCGGCCAGCCCATCGTCACGGTCACCGCCGAACGGCGCACGGTGAACCTGCAGGCCGCCCCGGTCGCCGCCTCGGTGGCCTCGGGCGTCCAGCTGCAGCAACGCGGCGTCTACACCGTCGACCAGCTGCAGTTCATCAGTCCTTCGCTCACCGTCACCAACTATGGCGATGGCGAGGATTTCAACATTCGCGGCATCGGCAAGTCGGAAACCAACATCCAGACTCCGTCAGGCATCGTGGTCTATCGCGACGGGGTGGCGACCTTCCCGGGCTTCTTTACCACCGAGCCCTATTTCGACATCGCCAATATCGAGATCCTGCGTGGGCCCCAGGGCACCTTCGCCGGCCAGAACGCCAGCGGCGGGGCGATCTTCGTCACCGAGAACGACCCGAACTTCAGCGGCGACCACGGCTCGATTGAGGCGGGGTACGGCAACTATAACGACGTGCGCCTGCGCGGCGTTCTCAACATGCCGCTCGGCGACACCTTCGCGATCCGCATCGCAGGCAATCTGGAGCACGAGGACAGCTTCTTCAGCGTCCACGGTCCCTTCACCGGGCAACCTGGCCGCCTGCAGCAGGCCAACGCCAGGATCAGCCTGCTCTGGCAGCCGACCCCGGCGCTCAGGATGGAGTTCAAGAACGATTACAACTATTCGGACTTTGGCGGCATCTTAGGCTCGCCGATCCCGACGCCGGCGGCGCCGCCCTACCCGACCTATGCCAGCGCCAGCAACCTCTTCAATGTCGGCAACAACGTCCACAACCTGGCGATCGCCGACTGGGACCGTTCGGTCCTGAATATCGCCTACACCTTCCCCGACCAGGTCGTGCTGAAGTCCATATCCGGCTATCAGGTCGGCCGCAGCGGCCTGGACTATACGCTCGACGGCACCGCCCAACTGCCGGCCGACTTCTTCACCGTCATCGGCCAGGAAAACATCTATTCGGAGGAGCTGAACCTCCTTTCGCCGGACACCGGACACTTCAGGTGGATCCTCGGCGGCTATTTCCAGAGTGATACGGTCAGGATTCCCGGCACACGGGCGGGCTTCGACATTTCCGAAGAGCCTCTGGCCGGGATCGACATCCTGCTCGACTACCGGACGCCGAAGACGACCGAAGCGGCCTTCGGCCAGGTCACCTACGACATCACCGACGCCCTGCAACTGGTCGCCGGCGCGCGCTACACCCATTCGACGTTCCAGCTGGACGACACCACGTCGCTGCTGATCGCCGGCTTTCCCGCGGCGCTGTTCGGCCTGCCGCCCGAGGTCGCCCACGCCAAGCTGAACGACGACGCGGTGACCGGCAAGATCGACCTGAACTGGAAGATCAACCACGACAACTTCGTTTATATCTATGTCGCCAACGGCCATAAGCCCGGCGGCATCAACACCACGCCGCAGCCGTTCGGCCCCGGCTCGACGCCGGTGGTGCCTTTCCGGCCCGAGGATCTGACCACCTACGAAATCGGCTGGAAGCCGACCTTCTTCGACGGCCATCTCCGCGCCCAGCTCGACGGCTTCTACACCACCTACCAGCGCTTCCAGCTATCCTACTCGAACCCCTCGATCGCCGGGAACCAGTCGATCATCCAGAACGTGCCCGGCCAGACCACCATCGGCGGCGTCGAGGCTCAGGCTCAAGGCGTGTTCGGCGACTTTTCGTTCCAGGTCAGCGCCGACTATCTGCACACGCAGCTGGGTTCGAGCTCCATGCCGCTGGGCGGACCCTTCGCGTCGGAGAACGTCTCCCGCAACCAGCAACCCTATGCCCCGCAGTGGACCTTCAATGTGGGCGCCCAATACAGCTTCCACCTGCCGAATGACCAGACCCTGACGCCGCACGTGGACTATTCCTACACCAGCGACCAGTGGGCGAGCCCGTTCCAGGGCCGCGACGCCACGGTGCCGGTCTCAACGCGGCTGCTCGAGCAATACCTTTTCCATCTGCGGCCGATCAGCCTGGTCAACGCCCAGCTGACCTGGGTCAACGGTCCGGTGCAAATCTCGGCCTACGGGACTAACATCCTCAACTATCAGTACTTCTATCCGTCCGGCACGCCGGGCCTGCGCATCGCCGGCGCCCCGGCCCAGTATGGCGTGCGGATATCGAGAAGCTTCTGACCGGGCCTGCCACAGCGGCGACCGCCACGGCCCCGTTCGCCGAGACGGGCCGGCGCCATGGCCGCTGAACCCTCGCTCGCCGAGCACGATCGCGCCGGCCAGGCCCGAGCTGCCGTGGATTGACAGGCCAGGGGCGCCGCGTGAGGTTCGAAACCCGCCCAGCCGGAGCCTGCAATGCAGACCGCCGCCCTTGTCGATCCCGCTGACGTCGAAACCTTTCGCCGCGACGGTTTCGTGCACCTGAAGGGCCTGCTCGACGCCGACGAGATCGCCGGCCTTGGCCGGGCGGTCGATGCGGCGGTGACGGTGCGCAAGCGTAACGACACCCGCGCGCTGGCCGACAAGTCGCCCTACGAACAGTCCTTCATCCAGTGCCAGTATCTTTGGGAGGATTTTCCGGATGTCCGGCCGCTAACCTTCCACCCCAAGATCGTCGGCGCGGCCGCGGCGCTGATCGGCGCCGAGGCCATGCGGCTCTGGCACGACCAGGCGCTGTACAAGGAGGCCGGCGGGCGAGAGACCGACGCCCACCAGGATCATCCCTATTGGCCGATCAATGAGCTGCGCACCCTGACCGCCTGGATCCCGCTGGTCGAGGTCGACGATGAGACTGGCTGCATGGGCTATGCACCGGGCTCGCACACCGGCGCGGCCGAGTACGTCAACATCTTCACCGAGCCCGGCTCTGGCGAGGCGCTGGTCGCCAAACAGAAGCACAAGCCGGTCTTCGTGCCGGCCGGGCCCGGCGACGTGCTCTTCCACCACGGCCTGACCGTGCACCTGGCCAAGGCCAACCGCTCGGACCGCACGCGGCGAGCCTATACCGCCATCTATTTCGCCGACGGCTGCACGCGGGCGGCCAAGGGCGGCCATCCCTCGCTCGACCGCGAGGCCATCTCGGTCGGGGCTGTGATCGACGGCCGCGCCACGCCCATTGCCTGGCCGCTGCCGGACGGCCGCTATCCCGAGCCCGCGCCCTGGCCCGCCGCCTACGGCCAGAGCCGCACCATGGAACGCGCCGCCAGGATGGGCGTCTTCCCAACCGTTGGCGCGACGTGAAAATCGACGCCGCGAACCCTCTGCGTATCGGCCTGCTCGCCGCCTCCAAGATCGCCGTGCCGGCGGTGATCGCGCCGGCGAAGGACCGGGCCGATGTGACGATCACGGCGGTGGCCGCTCGCGACCCCGCTCGCGCGCGGGCCTATGCCGAGACCCATGGCATAGCGGCGGTCGCCGACAACTACGCCGCCCTGATCGCGCGCGACGACGTCGATGTGGTCTATGTCGGCAATCCCATTTCCGGCCATGCCGAATGGACCATCCGCGCGGCCGAGGCCGGCAAGGCCGTGCTCTGCGAAAAGGCCTTCGCGCTCAGCGCCGCCGAGGGTCGCGCCATGGTCGCGGCGGCGAAGGCGGCCAACCGGCCCCTGCTCGAAGCCTTCCACTATCGCTTCCACAATGTGATCCGCCGGGCCGAAGCCATCGTGCGGTCGGGCGAACTGGGCCGGCTGACCCGCGCGCACGCGACCTTCAACGTTACTATCCCCTATTCGGCGGACGAGATCCGCTGGCGCGCCGACCAGGGCGGGGGCGCGCTTGGCGACCTTGGCAGCTATCC
>CALAEG010000019.1 GCA_937890965.1 uncultured Caulobacteraceae bacterium
TGTTCATGGGTCCCCCGCATTCCGCGGCTTCGCCGCTCCAGCGGGGGATGACGGTTTAATATTGCAAGGTGATCGTCGGTCTCAGGGAGCGGTCCAGCTGTTGTTGGAGCGGTCGCGGTCCGGGATGCGGTGATCGGGGTCGATAGTGACGGCGGCGATCGGCTTAGCCCCATCGATGGTGAAAATGTGGTGGCCTGACTGGATCCAGGTCTCCGCCGGCAGGACCAGGTCGCTGGTCGAACCGTCTTTGAAGGCGATCCGCAAGGTCGCCGGCAGGACCAGCTGGCCCAGGTTGGAGACGGCTATTTTCGCCCCCTTGGCGGGATCGTTGTCGACATAGGTGACGCCATCCAATGCCAGGTCGTTCGGCCAGTTGTTGTAGAACCAGCCGCGCCAGAACCAGGCCAGGTCCTCGCCGCCTTCGCTTTCCATCGACCGGAAAAAGTCGGCCGGCTTCGGGTGCTTGTAGGCCCAGTCGCGGATGAACTTGCGGAAGGCCGGGTCGAACCGGTCGGGTCCCAATATGTCCTCGCGCAACAGGGTCAGCCCATAGGCGGTCTTGAAATAGCTGATCGGGTGACCGTACTGCCCCGGAATGACGTCCGGGCGGGTCATGATGGTCGGCGCCTTGGGGTCGGCGATCAGGGCGGCGACCTGGTCGGCCGGCGCGCCCTGGCCCGGCGCATATTCCTGGTCGCGCTTGGGGCCATAGACGCCGTTCTGGAAGACGTCGGATTCCTTGACGTCGATGAAGGAATTCAGCCCCTCGTCCATCCAGGCATAGCGCCGCTCGTCGGTGCCGACGATCATCGGGAAGTAGGAATGCCCGATCTCGTGCACGGTGATCCAGAACAGGCCCTTGCCCTTGTCGCCTGAGCCGTCGAACAGCACGCCCGGATATTCCATGCCCGAGGCCGGGCCGCCGACATTGACCGCGTTCGGCCAGGGATAGGGGAACCAGCGGCGCGAAAAGTCCTCGATGGCGAACTTCAGATACTCGGTCGAGCGGCCCCACGCCGCGTCGCCGGCGCTCTCCACCGGATAGACCGACTGCGCCAGCGCGGTCTTGCCGTTCGGCAGATTGACCCGCGCGGCGTCCCAGACGAAGGCGCGGGAGGCGGCGAAGGCCACGTCGCGGGTGTGCTCCATGTGGAAGCGCCAGGTCTTGGTCTGGGCGTCCTCGGGCGTTGCCGCGGCGACGTCGTCGGGCGAGCGGATCATCACCGTCGTGTCGCTGGCCCGGGCCTGGTCCAGTCGCGCCCTCTGCGCCGGGGTCAGCACCTCCTGGGGGTTCATCAGCAGGCCGGAGCCGGCGACGATCATGTCGGCAGGCACAGTCACCGCGTAGTCGAAGGTCCCGTATTCCAGGTAAAACTCGTTGCCGAGATAGGGCAGCGTGTCCCAGCCGCGCACGTCGTCATAGACCTGCATGCGCGGGTACCATTGGGCGATGTCATAGAGCTCGCCGTTTTTGGTCGTGGTCCAGGCCGTGCGGCCGCCGAAGGTTCCGGGCACGGTGTAGTGGTAGCGGATGCGCAGGCGCAGGCGCCCGCCGGCGGATTTAAGCGGCTCGGGCAGGCTGACCCGCAGCCGCGTGTCGTTGACCAGATGGTCGGCCGCGACGAACTTGCCGCCGGCCTCCACCTCCACCGAGTCCAAGACATAGCCATCGGTGAACTGGGTCCGCGGCCGGCCGCTCGAATCGCCGGCGCGGGCATCGCGGCGATAGATGTTCTGGTCGAGCTGCACCCACAGCACATCAAGCAGGTCGGGACTGTTGTTGGTGTAGGTGATGGTCTCCTCGCCCGTCAGGGTCTTGTCCTTCGGCTCGAGGCGGGCGGTGATCAGGTAGTCGGCGCGGTTCTGCCAATAGTCCGGCCCCGGCGCGCCGTTCCCGGATCGATAACGGTTGGGCGACGGCGGCACGTCGAGTGGCGCGAAGGTCAGCGTCGGATCGTAGGTGTTCACCGCCGCGGTGGCGGTCGGCGGCGCCGGGTCGGCATGGGCCACGCTGGCGAGGCCCAGGGCCAGCGCCGCGGCGATCAACAGGGTGCGCATCGAAGGCTCCAGTCCCGGCCCGAACAGTCCAGCTTCACAGTTAGGGACTAAGCGCGGCGCTGAGAAGCCGTGGCTGGCGCCTAGCCGGCGCTTCCCCGCGCGGCGGCCAGTCTGGCGCCGCCCGCGGCGAGCGCGGCGAAGGCCGCGTCGGGATCGGCGGCGCGCAGCCTGAGAATGGCGAGTTCGCCGGCCTCGGCCACCGGGATCTCGCGCTGGCCGGCCGCGATGCCGTCGAGAATGATCTCCGCCGCGCGCGGGGCCGGGATGCCGTTGTCGATGTTCGGGTCGGCCTGGGCGTGGCGGCCGCCGCTGCCGGAAAGGGCGTTGTACGCCACCTGGGTTGCGACCGAGCCCGGGGTGATGACGCTGACGCTGATCCCGTAAGCCGTCTCGATTTCCGAACGCAGGGAGTCGAAATAGCCGACCACGGCGTGTTTCGCCGAGCAGTAGCCGGTGCGCAGCGGCACCCCCACCTTGCCCGCCACCGAGCTGACCGCCGACAGATGGCCCGAGCCGCGCGCGACCATGTGCGGCAGCACCAGTTGCGTCAGGCGAACCGGCGCGAAGTAGTCGACCTCCATGATCGTGCGGTAGACCGAGAAATCGGTATCAAGCGCCAGGCTGCGCTGGCTGATGCCGGCATTGTTGATCAGCATGTCGACGCCGCCGCGCCAGGCGATGGCCTGATCAACGATAGCGGGCAGCGCCTCCATGTCGGTGGTCTCGAAGGGCAGGACCAGGGTGCGGCCGCCAATCCGCGCCGCGACCGCCTCCAGCGCCTCCACACGCCGACCCGAGAGGATGACGTGCGCGCCGCGCGCGGCCAGCCCGACCGCCAGCGCCTCGCCGATGCCCGATGACGCGCCTGTCACCCACGCTGTCTTCGCCTCGAAGTCCATGAAACCCTCCGCTGCCGGCCTATGGAAGCCGCGATAGGCCATGCCGACGGCGAACGCCACCGCCTTGCGCCAATGTCCGCCGGTGGCCCCGCTGGCATCGGCCTCGCGGTTGTGAGCCCGTCCGGACACGCATAGGCTGACGCCAATTGAAGGGAGCGGCCGATGGATATTCAACGCGACGTGATCTTCAGCGATGTGGGCGGACGCCGGCTGAAGCTCGACATCTACAAGCCCAAGGACGGCGGCAATGGCGCGGCGGTGCTCTTGCTGCATGGCGGCGGCTGGTCGCGCGGCTCGAAGGACGTGCTGGCGCCTCACGCCACGGCGTTGGCCGAGCAGGGCTTTGTCGCCATCGCCTCGGAATACCGGCTGACCGGCGAGGCGCGGTTTCCCGCCCAGATTCATGATGCCAAGCGCGCCATCCGTTGGGCGCGCAGTCAGGCCGGCGAACTGGGCTTCGACCCCGACCGCCTCTGCCTCGAGGGCCATTCGGCGGGGGCGCACCTAGCGCTGCTGGCCGCCGGAACCCCGGACGACGCGCGGCTCGATCCGCCGGAAGGCGCCGGCGGCGTCTCGGCCGCGGTGGCGGCGGTGGCGGCGATCTATCCGCCGGTGCTGTTCCATCTGGGTGACGCCAGGCCCTCGGGCAGCCTGCCGGCGCGCTCCCTGCCTGGTGCCGACGAGTCCGAAGAGTCGGTGATGCTGGCCAGCCCGATCGAGCATGTCAGTCCGGCCCTGCCGCCGGTCATGCTGCTGCACGGTGACGCCGACAAGGTGGTGCCGGTCAGCGCGTCGCGCCGCTACGAGGAGAGGGTGCGCGCGGTTGGCGGCAAGGTCGACCTGCACATCTTCGGCGGCCTGCCGCACGGCTTCGGCAACCACGAGCACTTCCGGCCGATGATGATGACCATGATCGGCGGCTTCTTCCGCCGCACCGTCGCCCAGCCGGAGGCCTCCGTCTTCGGCCCGTCCCGGGCCGAACACGCGGCCGCCACGGCGGCGCCCGCTCCGGTCCCCGCCGAGTAGGCGCTAGGGCGTGTACTCGTAAGCTCGGCAAAGGTCCGCCTCTTGGCGAGAAGCCTATGGCCGCTTTCGACCCAAAGCGGACTCGCGGGTCGAAGCGCTCAGCGCCTCTTTGGTTTCAGCGCCTCTTTGGTTGAAGTCTCTTCCAGGTGGCTCGGGCTGCAATGGGACGCTAGGCTAGCGCGACGCTGGAGATCCGCCGATGGCAATCGCGCCGGAAATCGAAAGGGCCGTCGAGGTCTATGACCCGCGAGCGCAGATTTCACCGTTTCAGATACGCATGATCGTGGGGGTGGTCGCCCAGCACCGTTTCGCCGCCAGATTCTTAATTCACGGCTGCGGGTTCGACTCGCGTTTCTGGCATACGCTTAATGCCCACGGGCGCACGCTTTTCGTCGAGTATGACGAAGCCTGGGCAAGCCGCGTGCGTGACCAGGCGCCGAATCTCGAGGTGACGGCCTACCCCGCACTTCCTACCTCCGTTGAGCAAAGCACGCCACGGGTCGATTCCGAAGCCTTGGACGGCGTGGCCATGCCTGACTGGGCGCAAGAAGCCTGGGATATCGTCCTGATCGACGGACCAATGGGCTACCAACCACAGCACCCCGGTCGCGCTCTGCCGATCTTCTGGGCGTCGAAGACGCCCCAGGCAAAGGCCGATATTTTTGTTGACGACTATGACCGACCGCTGGAGCGGCTCTACTGCGACACGCTGTTGAGCGTCGACAGTCGGCCGAGCGCCATCCTGCCCGGCCACCAAGGCAAGCAGATGTACTGGCGTATGGGCGGTCTCGGCGCCTCGACCGCGATCCTGCCCGGAAGGCAGGGCCGATAACCACCCCGAACCGCCCCTCGGAAAGTCCGGTGCTGGGCGTTTCGCGCAACGTCCGCTTTGGAGCCCGGAGCCAGCGTCCGCTTTCGACCCATTGCGGACAATCGCCGACCGGTCTTCGCAAACCCTCTGTCAACCCGCAGCGCCTAACGTGCCACGTCCGCAGAATGGATGGCCATGCATCAATCAACCGCCGCTCTTGTCATGGCGCCCATCGCCTTGATCGAGGGCTGGTCGCTGCTCCGCGCGTGTCGGACCGGCAAGATCAGCAGCCGCGGTTGGACCGTTCAGCGGCAGGAGAATCCGGTCGGATTCTGGACTGTCGTCGCCGTCGACGTCTGCATCCTGGCCGGAATCGGCTGGTTCGCGCTGTACATGATCGGCGTGGTCGGCGTCCTGCCGTCATCGATCACGATCCCGCGCTTCGGCTGACGCCTCGGGGCGGCCGCGCGCGGTCGAGGTAGTGCAGATGAATGCCGGACTTCGAGAATGTCGCTTTCGGGCGGGAACCCAACGTCCGCTTTCGACCCATAGGCGATGGGGTGGACGCCCCCTGACGGCATCGAAGTGCCAAAGTGGAGGTGTTGAACACACCACTGCAAAGGAGGCGTCCGTGGGTGAAGTTAGCACAATTCGGCTCGACCTGGCGAAGGCGGTCTTCCAGGCGCACGGCGCGGATGCGTCAGGTGGCGTCGTCTTCCGGAAGAAGCTGAGGCGAGAGCAACTGCTGGCGTTCTTCGGTGCGGGTAATCTGAGGCCAGAGGCAGCCCCGCCGCTCGGCGCTCAAGCTCTTTGGCGCCAACGATAGCCACCCTGTCGCCCAGCCCCCGTAATAGGTCCTCGTCCGAGGCGGCGGTGCTCACGCCGGCCATGCGCATCTCCTGGCGCACCGCGTCTACCGCGGCGCGCCGCTCCTCCTCTGTCGGCGTCCTGGCCATAGTCTGTCAGCTCCGGCTCATCGGCAGCACATCGCTGTGCTTATTCGCGCTTCAACCAAAGAGCGAACGTCTGCTTTATGACCGGGTCACAATATCGGCTTTCGACCCTCATCCGACGTTCGGATCGTCCGGTGGTCGGCGGACGTGACTGACCATGGCTGCGGCTGACTAAACTTCAGGGAACCGCGCTATATTTTTCAGCTTAGCTGCCACGCTCTCTGCGTTCTGGTCGAAAAATCCGGTCCGTATGCGACGCCTGCGCCCCTTTTGCCGGGGGAAGGGCGGCCTCGGGATGGGTTGCGATGCTGCAGCTTCCGATGTTGACGCCCGGGGCGGTGAGCCATAACAATCCCAGCGTCACAGGAGAGTTCTATGGACAAGTCGAGCAAACCCGTTCGCGACTTGCTTATCGGCAAGACCTTGATCGGATTCGACACCCGCGCCGAGGTTGTCCGCGCGGCGAGAACCAAGGCGGGCGAATCCATTCGCACGACGGGAACAAAAGCCGGCGAAGGCATCCGCAAAGACGGGGCCACGCCCAGCGCCTGAACTTGGCGCGGGCCGTCGGCCCTGAGCAACGGGAACGGAAAAAGCGGCTTTGACGACCGCAACGCATCCCGTGACTGTAGCGCCGCCGGATAGCTTTGCGCCCGATCCGGCACGAGCGGCGGGGTTGGACCACGCCGTGCGCCTGGGGCTGGCGGACAGCCTGCGGACCATTCTCGACAGTCTCGACGATTCGTTTGCCGTGCAGCCAGACGCGGTTCGCCGACTGCTGGCGGCTGTCGAAGCCGCGCCGCTCAAGCCACGCATCTTCGGCGCCTACGTCGACCTGGTGACGGCTCTGTTCGATGACCGGACAGGCGAGGCTCAAGCGCTTCTCGACGAGTTGCTCAGCGAAGATGCGGCGGCGGCGGCCTCGCTCCGTATCGTGACGATGGACGATCGAGAGCTCGGCCGCGGGCAAACCGAGCGATATCGGCGCCTGGTCAACGATGACGTCCAGTTCGTGCTCGACCCGGTTTCGGCTGCCGAGCGCGCGGCCGCGGCAGCCGTGCTGCAGGCCGCGCTCGACCTGCTGGCCGATGGCGCCCCCACAGTCGGCGGCGAGATTCGCGGCTTTTTCCGCGAGGTGGTCCTGGTCACCAACGCCGAAGGACGAGGCATTGGCGGGGCCTCGTCGTTCGCCCTCTGGGGCGCCGTGTTGCTCAACACCGACTGTCTCGGCGACCGGCTGACGGCTGCGGTGGCGCTGGCGCACGAGGCCGCGCACGCGCACCTGTTCGGCCTCGCCCTCGGTGGCCGGCTGGTCGAGAACAGCGACGACGATCGCTACAACTCGCCCCTGCGCAGCGACCCGCGCCCGATGGAGGGCATCGCACACGCCGTTTACGTCCTCGGCCGGATGATCTTCACGCTGAGATCTTTAATCGATTCGAGAGCTTTGACGCCGGCCGAGACTGCGCAGGCCCGCGACCAGCTGCGTGTGGACCTCGCCGCCTATGACGATGGCCTGGCGACTTTGCTTGCCAACGCGCAGTTCACACCTGTCGGCTCGGGCGTGTTCGAGCACCTGCGACGCTATATGGACGCGCGTTGACCGTGGGCGGGGAAGTGAGCCCGGCGCCCGTCGACCTCCAGGTGACTGACTTCGTGTTCGACTGGGCCCAGCGCTTGCCGGATAAGACGGCCATCGTGCACGAGGGTCGTCCGCTGTCCTATCGCGCGCTCGCCCACCGCATCGCACAGGCCCGAGCCTTCTTCGTACGCCACGGTCTGATCGGCCCCAGCGTCGTGGTGGTGGCGGTCGCGAACCTGCAGACCTTCTGGATTCTCAGCCTGGCGCTTCGCAGCATCGGCGTCACGACCATCCAACCCAGGCCCGGCCAGCCACTGGAAGACCTCGGCCTGCCCGAGGTGCTCGGCGTCGTCGGTAGCCCCGCTGAACGGTCGCTGGACCTCGATCAGGCCTGCGCCGCCGCTGGCTTGCCGTTGCTGTACGCGGCGATCGAGGCAGAGACGCCGCATTGGCCAACCCGCGCCGCCGCGGCCGAGAAAACCGGCGGCCACATCCTGCTCACGTCGGGCACCACGGGCATTCAGAAGAAGGTCCTGATGGAGCCGTCTTTCGAGCCGGCCTATATCCGCTATCGCCGCTGGGTGATGGATATTTCGCATGACTCTGTCGGCGTGCTCTTCGATTTCGCGGCGTGGACCGGCGCAGGCTACAAGGGCGTCGTCTCCAGCCTGACGGCCGGCGCCACCGTGGTCATCGACCAGCGCCCGACAAGTCACGCGCCGTTGCTCTATCCCGGCGTCACCTACGCGGTGATCCTGCCCTCGATGGTCCACGAGCTCCTCGCCGGCCCGCCCGATGCGCTGCCGCGCAACCCGGCGCTGCAAATCCAGGTCGCGGCCGGCGCGTTGACCCTGCGGGAGATCGAAGGACTCAAGGCGCGGATCACGCCGGACCTCATCAACAGCTTCGGGTCCACGGAGGTGAGGCCCGTGGCCTTCACGCCGATGGAGACAGCCGAGGACCAACGCTGGCACCGGCTGGTTCCCGACCGCGGGGTCCAGGTCGTCGACGATCTCGATCGCCCGGCGGCCGCCGGACAGGTCGGCCGCCTGAGGGTCCCGACCACCAACGGCCCGACCGGCTACCTCAATGACGAGACAGCGACGCGCGCCTTCTTCAAGGATGGCTATTTCTATCCCGGCGATCTTGCCGAGATCCGCGCGGATGGCCGCATGGCGCTGCACGGCCGCGTGACCGACGTCATCAACATCAAGGGCCAGAAGATCCTGCCAGCGCCGATCGAAGAGCGGCTGCGTGACGTGCTTTCAGTCAGCGGGGTCTGCCTGTTCTCCATGCAAAACCAAGCGGGCGAGGAAGAGGTTCACGTCGTCCTCGAGACGCCGAGCCCAATTGATCCCGCGCGGCTGCAGGAGGTTCTGCTGCGCGAGTTGACCGGCTTCCCCGGCGCCCACGTCCACTTCGTCCCGGCGCTCCCGCGCAACGCCATGGGAAAGGTGCTTCGACTGGCGGCGCGAGAGCAGGCGCTCGCCGCCGCGCGCGCGCGCGCCCAACTCGCGGCGGCCCCGCCACCGCACGTCTAGCCTGGACGGCCGCGCGTTCGGGTCACATTGGCGACTTCCGCTTCCCACCCTCGCCGGACGTTCGGATGGCCTGTCGCCCGTCGGGCTGCAGCTCCCGTGTCATCTACTGCGCGAGGGCGTGGACCCGTCGGCATCCATCCTCTAGCGTAGCCGGGCAGGGGGCACTTGCACATGGGTCAACCAGGAGGTGCTCAATGTCCGACACAACGGCTTCGCTCATTGCGGAGGGGACGACGATCGACGGTGCTGTGAGCGGCGACTGCCAACTGCAGGTCGACGGCATCGTCCATGGCGACGTCACCGTGACGCACTTATCCGTCGGCGAGGTCGGCAAAATCGAGGGCGCGAGCACGGCCGAGTCAGTGGAAGTGCGCGGCCGCGTCCTCGGGTCAATTGCCGCCAAACAGGTGAAGCTGCTCGCGGGCTGCAACGTGGAAGGCGATATCTCGCACGAGCAACTCATCATCGAGGCGGGAGCCATCTTTGAAGGCCGCAGCCTGAGACACCAGCGGCCACTTGCCCGCCCTCACCTCCTCGACGACGAGCGGGGTCAAAGTATAGAAATCTGGTTAGGTCCTCGGATCGGGTCTGGCGCTACGCCGAGATGCCCGGCGGGGCGCCGCCTCCCGGCATGAACCGCGAATGTCCGCTCTCGGGCGCGGAGCCAGCGTCCGCTTTCGACCCAAGCTGCCATGACGGCCCAGCAAAAGGTGCGGCTGATCAGCTCGGCACAGATGCTATACGCTGGAAAATAGGGCTTGAGCCGGAACCTGGGTCCGGCCTCATAGGTGGGCGCGTCCAATGGAGACGCCAAATAGGATGTGCGAACGCTTCTTGAGTCCCAGCGAGGCCGCGCGCCGCCTCGGCGTCGGTGTGCGGGCATTGCGCCTGTACGAGCGGAGAGGTCTGGTATGCCCTGGGCGGACGCATGCAGGTTGGCGCGTATACGGCCCAAACGAGATAGAGCGCTTGCACCAAGTGCTGACGCTGAAGTCACTCGGGC
>CALAEG010000020.1 GCA_937890965.1 uncultured Caulobacteraceae bacterium
TGTTCGGCCGCGCCGCGGCGGCGGGCCTGGCCCTGATCGTCGACCAGCTGCTCGGCCTGATCGAGTCCGGCGCGGCCCGGCGCGATCGCCGCCGCATCATCGCTGGGGCGCTGGGCCTGGTGGTGGGGACGGCCATCGCCCTGGCGCCCCTGGTCAGCACCGGCGGGACCGGCGAGCGCGTCGTGGTCGGGGCGAAGAACTTCTCCGAGCAATACATCCTGGCCTCCTTGATGTCCGATCGGCTGCGCGCCGCCGGTTTCAACGTCTCAGAGAAGGACGATCTGGGCTCGGCGGTGGCCTATCAGGCGGTGGCCTCGGGCGAGGTCGACACTTACGTCGACTATTCCGGCACGCTCTGGACCAATGTGCTGAAGCGCGCCGACAACCCGCCGCGCAAGGTCCTGCTGGATCAGCTGACCCAGGCGCTGAAGGCGCGCGACCATGTCGTGATCCTGGGCCCGCTCGGCTTCGAGAACGCCTATGCGCTGGCCATGCGCCGCGACCGCGCCCAGGCGCTGGGCATCCACTCGATCGCCGACCTGGCCAGCCACGCACCGGATCTGACCCTGGGCTCGGACCTGGAATTCCTGTCCAGGCCGGAATGGGCGGCGCTCAAGGCCGCCTATGGGCTGAACTTCAAGGCCGAGAAACGCTATCAGCCCACCTTCATGTACAAGGCGGTGACCGGTGGCGAGGCCGACGTCATCTCGGCCTTTTCCTCCGACGGCCGCATCGCCGCGGACGATCTGGTGGTGCTCAGCGATCCCAAGCAGGCCATCCCGCCCTACGACGCCGTCATCCTGCTTTCGCCAAGGCGCGCCGCGGACGCTAAGTTCGTCGCCGCCCTGCGTCCGCTGATCGGCGCCATCCCGGTCGAGACCATGCGGACGTCCAATCTCTCGGTCGACCGCGACCAGGACAAACAGACGCCCGCGCAAGCCGCCCAGGCTTTAGCCAAGGCGATCGGGCGCTAACCCCTAACCGGTTTGGTTAGCGCCGCATTAACCATGTTCCGCGCACTCTGAGCCCCTTCAACGCCGCTGCGTTCGTAAAGAGGGGCTCGTCAGTCATGTCCGGCGCGGAAGTCTTGGATGTCGGGCGCGATGCGATCTGGCTGACCCTGCAGCTCTGCGCGCCTATCCTGCTGGTGGGCCTGGTGGTTGGGGTCGCCATCGGCCTGATGCAGGCCCTGACCCAGATCCAGGAAGCCACCCTGGTCTATGCCCCGAAAATCCTCGCCATCTTCGTGGCGCTGCTGGTCTTCCTGCCGCTGATGGGCGGGCTGATGGGCGGTTTCATGCGTGAGATCGCCGCCCGCATCGCGGCCATGTAGGTCATGGAGCATTACGCCACGGCGCAGCAGATCTGGGCCGGGGCCCTGGTCTTCTCGCGCACCGGCTCGATGCTGATGGTGCTGCCGGGCATTGGCGAGTCCAGTGTCCCACCCCGGATCCGCCTGGCCTTCGCGTTCATGCTGGCGCTCTGCCTCGGTCCCATCGCCGCGCCCACTCTGCCGCCGGAGCCTTCGGCGGTGGACGGCACCGCCTTCTACATCGCCAGGGAGGTGCTGATCGGCCTGACCATCGGCGGGCTTTTGCGGGTCTTCCTGTCGGCCCTGACCACGGCCGGCGAGTTCGTCTCGCTGCAGACCACGCTGGCCTTCGCCCAGACCACCAACCCGACCCAGGCGCAGCCGGGCACCACCATCTCCACCTTCCTGACCCTGATGGGCCTGACCCTGATCTTCGACACCGACCTGCATCGCCTGTTCATCGCCGCCATGGCGCACAGCTACACCCTGTTTCCGCCGACCAAGGACCTGCCGCTGAACGACGCCGGGCAGTTGGCCATCCAGACGGTGTCGAAGTCCTTCGCGCTCGGCCTGCAGCTGGCCGCGCCGGTGGTGGTGTTTTCCATCGTCTTCAACATCGCCACCGGCCTGATTGGCCGGGTGATGCCGCAGTTCCAGATCTTCTTTGTCGCCACCCCGCTCAGCCTCTTGCTCGGCCTCTCCATCTTCGCGCTCAGCCTGGGCGCCATCGGCATGGTCTGGACCCGGGCCTATGAAGCCTTCATCGGCGTGTTCGTATGAGGCCCGCCCGTGGCTGAAAGCGACTCATCGACAAAAACCGAGGAGGCCTCCCCGCGGAAACTCGAGGAGGCGCGCAAGCGGGGCGAGGTCGCCAAGTCGATCGATGTGCCCGCCTTCGCCACCCTGGCCGCCGCGGCGGGTTTTCTCGCCATCGCCGGTGGCTGGATGTCCCGCGACCTCGCCGCCCAGTTGCTGCCCTTCGTGGCCCACCCGGACCAATTCGATCTCAGCGGCGACGGCGGCGTCATCGTCATGCGCCGCGCCCTGCTGGCCCTGGCGCCGATCGTGATCGGGGTGATGTCGGCCGCGGCCCTGGCCGGGGTCGGCGGCAATCTGATCCAGACCGGCTTCATGTTCGTCCCCGACAAGCTAAAGCCCGACGCGTCCAAACTGTCGCCGGCCGAGGGCTTCAAGCGCCTGTTCGGCCTCGACGGCATGATCCATTTCCTCAAATCGGCCCTGAAGATCGGCCTGGTCGCGACCGTGGCCTGGTTCGTCCTGCGTCCGCACCTGGGCGACTTCCAGCTGCTGGTCGGCATGGACCCCAACGCGCTGCTGCCGCTGACTATCGAGATGCTCAAGGCGCTGTTCTGGGGCGTGCTGGCCCTGCTCGGCGCCGGCGCGCTGGCCGACTGGTTCTGGCAGCGGCAGCGCTTCATGCAGCGCATGCGCATGACCAAGGAGGAGATGAAGGAGGACTTCCGCCAGTCCGAAGGCGATCCCCACATCCGCGCCCGGCTGCGCCAGATGCGCTACGAGCGCGCCAAGAAACGCATGATGCAGAACGTGCCCAAGGCGACGGTGGTGGTGATGAACCCGACCCACTACGCCATCGCGCTGCGCTACGAGGCCGGCGACACGCCCGCGCCGCTCTGCTTGGCCAAGGGCATCGACGACGTCGCGTTCCGCATCCGCGAGGTGGCCGAGGCGCACAATATCCCCATCGTCGAGGACGCGCCGTTGGCGCGGGCCCTCTATGCCACGGTGGAGATCGACGAAGTCATTCCACGCGAGCACTATGAGGCTGTCGCCAAGGTCATTGGCTTCGTAATGCAGCAGGCCAAGCGCAGACGGGTGCACAGCTAGATGAGCGCCCCGATGAGAACACAGTTGGCTTCAGACTATGATTTCAGAGTGATTCGTTTCCGTGATCGATCGAGCATGGGGGGAGACTGAAGGTGGCGCAGCCGCTGACGACTGACGGCCGTCCCTCGCGCCGCCTCGACCCGTTCGCGATCGCGGCCGGGGCCTTCCTGCTGCTGGCGCTGGCCTTTGGCGCCTATCCAGCCTTCCGCGCTGGGCCGGCCTCGCTGGGCGGGGCGCTGCTGCTGGGCGGACTGGCCGGCGTGGCCTTCTTCGCCATCCTCGCTCTGCGCGGTCGCGGACCCGGACCCACCGAGGGGATAGAGGCCGTTCGCCTGATCGAAGCCGTCGGCGAGCCGTTGGCGCTGGCCACAGCCGACGGGCGCATCCTGGCCTCCAATCCCGGCTGGGCCGAAGCCGCGGGCGCGGGCAGCCGCCTGCCCAAGTCGGTCGAGGCCGGCGGCCTGTTCGCCGCCCTGGGCGCGGCGCGGCGCGGCGAGATCGGTTCGGTGCCGCTGAAGCTGAAACGTGGCGCGCGGTCGGCGCGGGTCAGCATGCTCGACGAGCGCCGCTATGTGGTCGAGTTGACGCCGGAACCGGCGCCGCCGGCGGCCGTCGTCGCGGCGCCGGTCGCGGCGGCCTCGCCGCGCGGTTCGCAGGTGGTCGCGCTGGACGCCTTCGCCGGGGCCGCCCCCTTCGGCGCGGCCCTGCTCAATGGCCAGGGCGCCGCCGACGCCGCGATCGTCCACGCCAACCCGGCCCTGGAAGCCATGATGGGGGGCAAGCCGCTGACCGGCGCCAGCCTCTCGGCCCTGATCGAGCCGGCCTCCTGGGCCGAGGCCATGAAGGCCATCGAGGCCGGCCGTGGCGGCCCGCTCGAACTGCGCCTCGCCCACGATCCGACCAGCATCGCCCACCTCTACCTGGCCAAGGGGCCGGACGGCTTCATCGCCTATCTGGTCGACGTCACCGCCCAGAAGCAGATGGAGCTGCAGCTCGCCCAGTCGGAAAAGATGCGCGCCATCGGCCAGTTCGTCGGCGGCGTGGCGCACGACTTCAACAACCTGCTCACCGCCATCACGCTGAAGGGCGACGAACTCTTCCTGCGCCATCCGGTCGGCGATCCCTCCTATCAGGACCTGGTCGAGGTGCGTTCCACCGCCGACCGGGCCGCCGACCTGGTGCGCAAGCTGCTGGCCTATTCGCGCAAGCAGACCCTGCAGCGCGAGGTGCTCGAACTGGGCGGCCTGGTCAGCGAGATCGAGGTCCTGCTGCGCCGGCTGCTGCGCGAGGACGTCAAGCTGGAGACCGACCACGGCCGCAATCCGCCGCTGGTCTTCTCCGACAAGGGCCAGATCGAAACCGCCGTGATGAACCTGGCGATCAACGCCCGCGACGCCGTGCGCGCCCAGGGCGGCGGCGTGGTGCGCATCCGCACCGCCCGCCTCAGCCTCACCGAGGCCCAGGCGCTGGGCTATGCCGACCCCAGAGCCGGACCCGGCGAGGTGGCCATGATCGAGGTCTCCGACAATGGACCGGGGATTGCGCCGGACCTGCTCAGCAAGATCTTCGATCCCTTCTTCACCACCAAGCCGGTGGGCGAGGGGACGGGGCTTGGCCTCTCCACCGTCTACGGCATCGTCAAACAGGCCGACGGCTGGATCGAGGTGGTCAGCACGGTCGGCCAGGGCGCGGCCTTCCGCATCTTCCTGCCGGTCTATGTGCCGCCGCCGGTGGTCGCCGCGGTGATGGCGGCGCTGCCGCCGGTGGTGCGGCCGGCGGCGCGCGATCTCTCCGGCGTCGGGCGCATCCTCTTTGTCGAGGACGAGGACCTGGTCCGCGAGGTGGCGGCCAGGCTGCTGCGCGCCCGCGGCTATGAGGTGTTAGAAGCCGCCGATGGCGAAGCGGCGCTGGCGCTGGCCGAAGAATACGCCGGCAGGATCGACCTTTTGATCTCCGACGTGATCATGCCGGGCATCGACGGCCCGACGCTGTTGAAAAAGGCCCGCGGCTTCCTTGGCTCGGCCCCGGTGATGTTCATCTCCGGCTATGCCGAGGCGGAGTTCTCCGACGTCCTCGAAGGCGAGACCGGCGTCACCTTCCTGCCTAAACCCCTGGATATCAAGATACTCGCCGAACGCGTGAAGCAACAACTCCAGGCGGCGTAGGAGCCGAATTCTTCGCTAACGTGTGCGGCAAGGCCTTCCCAAACGCGCATGGGCCTCAACTTATATTTGCTTGCCGCGTTTTTTCTGAAATTGTCGCCAGGCCGCCCCCAAGGCACGGCCTGCCGCCGGGGCGGCCGAAGGCTCCCGCGCCCCACGCGGGAGCCTTCACCTGGGGGCGATAGAGCCGGATCGCGCCCGCGCCCCGACCGGGGCTGGCTGGCGCCGCGCTCGCCCGCCTATTTTACCGACCCGCAGAACCTCTGGATGCGCTGGCAGGCGTCTTCCAGATTGGCGTTCGAGGTGGCGTAGGAGATGCGGAAGAAGGGCGACAGGCCAAAGGCCGCGCCGAACACCACCGACACGCCTTCGGTTTCCAGAAGCTCCACCGCGAAGTCCTCGTCCGAGCCGATGATCTTGCCGCTGGGCGCGGTCTTGCCGATCAGGCCGGCCACCGACGGATAGACGTAGAAGGCCCCCTCCGGCGTCGGGCAATGCATGCCCTGCGCCTGGTTCAGCATGGAAACCACCAGGTCGCGGCGTTCCTCGAACAGCCTGGCGTTCGGCTTGATGAACTCCTGGGTCCCGTTCAGCGCCTCCACCGCCGCCCATTGCGAGATGGAGGAGGGGTTGGAGGTGGTCTGGCTCATCACCTTGGCCATGGCCTTGATCAGCGGCTCCGGGCCCGCGGCATAGCCGATGCGCCAGCCGGTCATGGCATAGGCCTTGGAGACCCCGTTCATGGTCAGCGTGCGGTCGTAGAGCTTCGGTTCCACCTGGGCGATGGTGCTGAATTCGAAGTCGCCGAACACCAGGTGCTCGTACATGTCGTCGGTCAGGATCCACACGTGCGGATGGCGCAGCAGCACGTCGGCGACGGCGCGAAGCTCGGCGCGGGTATAGGCCGCGCCCGACGGGTTGCACGGCGAGTTCAGCAGCACCCACCGGGTGCGCGGCGTGATCGCGGCCTCCAGGTCGGCCGCCTGCACCTTGAAGCCGGTCTCGGCGGTGGTCATCACGAAGCGCGGTTCGCCGCCGGCCAGCAACACCATGTCGGGATAGCTGACCCAATAGGGCGCCGGGATCACCACCTCGTCGCCGGGGTTCAGCGAGGCGATCATAGCGTTGAAGATCACCGGCTTGCCGCCCGGCGAGACATTGACCTGGGCGGGGGTGTAGCTGAGACCGTTCTCGCGCTTGAACTTGGCGACGATGGCCTCCTTCAGCTCCGGAATGCCGTCGACATTGGTGTACTTGGTCTTGCCGTCGCGGATGGCCTTGATGGCCGCTTCCTTGATGTTGTCCGGGGTGTCGAAGTCGGGCTCGCCGGCGGCCAGGGAGATCACGTCCTTGCCCGCCGCCTTCAGCGCGCGGCCTTTCGCGTCCGCCGCCAGGGTGGCGGACGGCTTGACGCGGGCGAGCGCGGTTGATTCGGCGAACATGACGGCGACTCCATTTTAGGGGTTGAACAGGCGGGCGACGGTGTAGGCGCGCCCGCGCCGCGGCGCAACATGGCGCGCCGGCCTGGCCTTCGCTAAAACCCATTCCGAGAGCCGAAAAGGATCGCCCCATGCCCGAAGTCTACGTCTATGCCGTCGCCGGCCGCACGGCCGCCCAGAAGAAGGCGCTCTGCGAGGACATCACCGAGGCGGTGTCCAAGCACTTCAACGCCCCGCGCGAGGCCGTCACCATCCAGATCGTCGAAAGCGCCCGGGATTCGAAGTCCAAGGGCGGGAAGATGTTCTCGGAGATGTAGGGTCCGGTCAACCTCACCCGATTGGGGGTGGTGGCCTCTACTGAACCGCGGTTGAGCGCGTCGCCCACTGGACGCCGATGAAGGCGCCCTTGACCAGGGGCAGCAGCGCCAGCGTCGAGGCCAGGACCAGGGCAAGGCTGAGCGGCAGTACGGCGGCCAGCGGCCAGGTCAGGATGAAGCTGAGGCAGAGCAGCGGCACGATCACCAGGTGCCCGACGATCAGGATGGTGAAATAGGCCGGCCCGTCATCGGCGCGATAGCGGGCGTTCTCGTGGCCGCACGCCTCGCAGGACGGCTCGACCGCCAGATAGCCCGAGAACAGATGGCCCTGGCCGCAATTGGGACAGCGGCGCAAAAACCCGCGCTTGATGCCGTCGCTTGCGGAGCGTTTTGGATCGGACATGGCCAAGCCTCATGGAGAGACTCTGTTTATGGGTATGTTCGCCGCGCAAACAAGCGCGATCCGCGCGCCGCATCCCACCCCTGACCCTCCCCGCAAGGGGGAGGGGAGTTCTCACGGCGACCCCGTCGCCTCCGTCACCCCTTGATGAAGGCCAGCAGGTCCGCATTGATCTCATCCGCATGGATGGTGAACGCGCCGTGCGGATAGCCGGGATAGGCTTTGAAGGTGCTGTGCTTCAAGAGCTTGGCCGACAGCGGGGCGGAGTCGGCGAAGGGGACGATCTGGTCGTCCTCGCCGTGCAGGATCAGCACCGGAACATCGATGGCTTTCAGGTCCTCGGTGAAGTCGGTCTCCGAAAAGGCCTTGATGCCGTCATAGTGGGCCTTGGCCCCGCCCATCATCCCCTGGCGCCACCAGTTGTCGCGAACGGCTTGCACGATCTTCGCGCCCGGCCGGTTGTAGCCGTAGAAGGGCAGGGTGATGTCCTGATAGAACTGCGCCCGGTTGAAGGCGGTGCTCTGCCGCAGTCCGTCGAACACCTCCATCGGCAGGCCGCCCGGATTGGCATCGGTCTTCAACATGAGCGGCGGCACCGAACTGATCAGCACCCCCTTGGCCACCCGGCTGGTCCCGTGCCGCGCGAGAAGGCGGGTGACCTCGCCGCCGCCCGTCGAGTGACCGATGTGGATGGCGTCCTTCAGATCCAGCGCCTCGACGACCGCGAAGGCGTCATCGGCATAGTGATCCATGTCGTGGCCGTCGGAGACCTGGGTCGAGCGGCCGTGGCCGCGGCGGTCGTGGGCGATGACGCGGTAGCCCTTGGCCAGAAAGAACATCATCTGGTTGTCCCAGTCGTCGGCGCTCAGTGGCCAGCCATGATGGAAGACCAGAGGCTGGCCTTCGCCCCAGTCCTTGAAAAAGATCTCGACGCCGTCCTTGGTGGTGATCGTACCCATGGCGGGTTCTCCTTGGTTCCGCATTGAAAGGTGTCGGCCTTCGCGCGCGGCCAGGCATCCTTGGCGACCCATTCAAACGACCGGCGCGCGGCCGTGTACAGTCAACAGACGATGAATGACGCAAATGCGATGGCCGTGCGCCGATCGCATGGAACCGGGTCCGCCGAGGCGACTTACGCAGGCGCCCATTTCGGGCGTAGGACTGGATCATGAGCGTCGCCTTCACCCGCGAGGAGGACAGCGAGGCGGCCGCGGCCGACCTGCCCGACCGGCCGATCTCCACCGTTCCCAACCTTGTCACGCCCAGCGGCCTGGCGCTGCTGGAAGCCGGCCTGGAGGCGGCGCGCGCGGCCTATGCCGCCGCCCAGGTCGGCGAGGCGGTCAGCGCCGACCGCACCGCCATGGCTCGCGCCACCCGCGACCTGCGCTATTATGGCGCCCGTCGCGCCTCGGCCCAGCTGATGGAAGACCCGACCGGGCGCGACACGGTCGCCTTCGGCTCGACCGTCACCTTCGAGCGCGAGGACGGCCGCACCCAGAGTTTTCGCATCGTCGGCGAGGACGAGGCCGACCCGGCCGCCGGCAGCGTCTCCTATGTCTCGCCCCTGGCCCACGCCCTGCTTGGCAAGGCGGTGGGCGACACAGCCCAGCTCGCCGGCGGCGAGGTCGAGGTCACGGCGATCGAATAGGCCGGCCAAGGGTTTTCGCGCTTCGCTTTCCAGGCGAGCTGCGGCTAGGGTGGCCGCAATCCCTGGGAAGGAAACGATAAAACATGCGCATCCTGTTCGCCGCCGGTCTCGCCGGCCTGGCCATCGTCTCGCTCGCCGCCTGCAACAAGTCCGGCTCCACGGCCGGCTCGTCCGCCGCCGCCGGCGCGGCCCCCGCCGCGGCCGGGCCGCTGACCGTCAACCAGATCCCGCAACGCAAGCCGGGCCTATGGACGCAGAACATGGTCATGGACCGTGCGCCGACCGGCGCCGGCGCGATTCAGCTCTGCGTCGATGCCGCTTCCGAAGCCAAGATGAACCTCGCCGCCCAGAACATCGCCGGCGCCAAATGCGCCACGCCGCAGTTCAGCCGCGCGCTGGATGGCTCCATCACCTTCACCAACAGCTGCGACATGGGCGCGAACGGCAAGATCCAGACCACCGGTACGATCAAGGGCGACTTCAATTCCGGCTATGTCGCCACCATCGCCACCACCACCACGGGCGCGCCCATGGCGGCCATGAACGGCGCCCACACCATGGTCGTCAACGCCACCTGGACCGGCCCCTGCGCGCCCGGCCAGACCGGCGGAGACATGATCCTGCCGGGCGGCATGAAGGTGAACGGCATGGCCGCCCTCAGCGCGGCGCCGCCGGCGCCGAGCGGGGGGCAGTAAGGACAGACAGGCCGCGGCCAGGCGGTCGGGAAAAGCGCCCCGGCGCCCTGCGGGTTGAGCCCTATCGACAGCTGTGGTCAGGTGCCGGAAGGGTTTCTGGTCGCTCGGCCGCAAGGGGCGCATGCCGGACATGGGCCAGCGCTATTGGGCCTTCATCAGCTACAGCCACGCCGATTCACGCTGGGCGAACCGGCTGCATCGTCAGCTCGAGGGATTTTCGGTTCCTCGCCGGCTGGTCGGCCACCCGACGCCGGTCGGGCCGGCGCCGAAACGATTCCGGCCGATCTTCAAGGACCTCGAGGAACTCGGCGCCTCCTCGGACCTTAGCGAGCGGCTGCGTTCGGCGCTGGCCCAGTCCGCCTATCTGATCGTCATCTGCTCGCCGGCCGCCACTCGCTCCAAATGGGTCGACGAAGAGATAAGGCAATTCAAAGCCTTGCACGGCAAGGAGCGCGTCCTGGCGGTGATCGTCGACGGCGAGCCCTTCGCCTCAGACCACCCCGACCGCGCCGACCAGGAATGCCTTCCCGAGGCGCTTCGGCTGCACGTCGAGGCCGGCGGTTCGGCCGAGGCCGTGCGCTTCGAGCCCGTTGCCGCCGATCTTCGCCCGGGCAAGGGCGGCCTCAGGCTCGCCGTTCTCAAGCTGATGTCCGGCATGCTGGCGATCGACCTCGGCGAGCTGGTTCAGCGCGACAACCGCCGTCGTCACCAGCAGATGCTGACGCTCACCACCGCCTCCGTGCTGGCCGCGGTCCTCTTCGGCGGCCTGGCGATCACCGCGGTGGTGGAGCGCGATGAAGCCGTCGCCCAGCGCGGCCAGGCCGAAGGGCTTGTCGAGTTCATGATCGGCGATCTGCGCAAGCGGCTGGAGCCGGAGGGGCGCCTGGATGCGCTCGACGCCGTCGGGGCCCGCGCCCTCGGCTATTACGCCGCCCAGCAGAGCCATGGCCTCGACGCCGCCTCTCTGGGCCGCCGGGCCAGGGTGCTGCACATGCTGGGCGAGATCCGCGACCGGCGCGGCGACCTGGATGCGGCGCTCGGCCTGTTCGAACAGGCCTCCCGAAGCACCGGCCAGTTGCTGGCGGAGCAACCGAACGATCCGCAGCGCATCTTCGAGCAGGCCCAGAGCGACTATTGGGTGGGCTATATCGCCCTGCGCAGGGGCCAGGACGACGCGGCCCTGCGCCAATACCAGGACTACCGCCGTCTGGCCGACCGGCTGGTGAAGATCGACCCGAACAATGCCGGGTGGCTGGCGGAGCTCGACTACGCCAATCTCGATACGGGCGTCGTCCTGCTGGACCAGGGCCGGTCGGACGCGGCCGCCCAGGCCTTCGAGCGCGCCCTGGCCATCGGCCTGGATGTCGCCCGCCGCGCGCCCGCCGACCGCGATCATCAGTTCGACCTTGGCCAGAACTATGCCTGGCTGGCCGCGGCGGAATATCATCGCGGACGCCTGGACGCGGCGCTCGCCGATCGCATGGCGGAACGCGCGGTCTATACCCGGCTGATCGCGCAGGCGCCCAGCGACGAGTCCGCCGTGCTGTCCCTGGCCATCAACCGCTACACGGTGGGGCAGATCCTCCTGACCAAGAGCCAGGTCAGGCTGGCGATCGAGTCGCTGCTGGCGTCCAAGGCCGATCTGGACCGGCTGATGGCCAGCGCGCCCGACGATACCGAATACAAGGACAGGGCCGCCGACGCCCTGCTGCTGCTCGGCCAGGCGCGCCTGCAGTCGGACGACCTCGACGGCGCCCTGGCGGTCGCCGGCCAGGCGCGTGACCTCGCCGAATCCCTGGTTCGCAAGAACCCCACCGTCGCCGACTGGCAGGGGCCGTGCCTGGGTGGCGCGCGCGCCCTGCTGGTCGAGATCGACGCGGCGCGGGCCCGCTCGCCGGCGGCGCAAAAGGCCGCGCTGGAGCCCGCGATGGCCGAGGCCAGCCGCCTCATGGCGTTGTCGCGCTCGGGACCCCCCGACATGGCCGAGGCCGACGCGGCCGCCGAGGCGGCGCTGCTCGCCGGCGACCATGCCAGCCTGGACGGCAGGCCGGATCAGGCCCGGCCGCTGTGGGCGTCGGCGCAAGGGATCCTGCAGCGCGCCGGCGCCGCCAACCTGCCGCCCAGCGATCGAAGCCGCACCTTGTTGCGGGAACTCGGGTTTAGGCTAAGCTTGCTGCATCCGCCGACCGGTCCCGTGCTGACCGGCCCGCCGTTTGCTCCCCAGCCGCGACCTGCGTCGGGGGTCGGGCTCGTAGATTATCGTTGGTAGCGGCGCCTTCGCCGCGGACGTTCGCCTAAGGGTGCGGTCATGACGCCGACAACCATCTGCACCGCCAACGACCCGGCCGGTTATGTCTTTCAGGTCGATCTGCTGATCACCGCCGCCGGCTCGCCGCCCGCCTACAAGGTGGTGATGACCGATCCCGCCGACCCGGAGGCCCACGATCTGCTGAACGCCAAGGGCGACCTGGATTTCAGCGATTCCAACAAGGCCGTTGCCGTCATCGTCAACCTCAGGGACAGCTCCGGCCTTGGGCTGCAGTTCGCCAACAACGCGACCTATCAGGTGTTCTCATTCGCCAAGGACTATGCCGGCCAGAAGCTTCCGATCGACGGGCGTCACTATCAGATCCGGCGTTTGCAGGTCGACAGCACCGGGACGGTCGTCACCTTCTGCTATCGCAACACCCAGAACGACGACGACCACCCCAACGCCCACCACCGCAGAAGCCGTTACGGCGTCTACCTGATCGACGCCAAGCAGAACATCTATCCGATCGATCCCGGGGTGGGTAACGGCGCCAACAAATAGGCGCCGCGGCCGTCCCGCACTGACGACTGAATCGCGCGGCCTGCCGTCGCCGCCCACAAACGGAGCATCCGAACCTTCGTTGAGGGCGGTGCCGTCTTGTTGCGGGACGGGGCTTCCGGTTCGGGTTAGGCAGGGGTCTTAAGCCGGCGGGAGGGGCGATGGCGGCGGCGGAGGTGCTGGAGCCCGGGCTCGGGGCGACGTCGCCAGCGGTGCTGGGGTCGACGACGCGCCTCAGGATCGTGCTCTATTTTGGCGGACTCCTGGTCCTGATGGGCTTTCCCGAGAACGTCATCAACATCCCGATCGGCTTCTTCCTGAAGAACAAGCTGCATCTGGCGGCGCACGAGCTAGCCATCTTCTGGTCGATCGCCGCCATCCCGACCTATTTCGCGGTCGCCTTCGGGTTCGCGCGCGATGTCTGGAGCCCGTTCGGCCGCGGCGACCGGGGCCTGATCATGATGTTCGGGGCGCTGGGGGCTGTGCTCTGCGCAGGCTTCGCCTTCGCGCCGCCCGTCTATGCGACCTTCCTGGCCGCGGCGCTGATGCTCTCGGCCTGCTTTCTGTTCGTCCGCAGCGCGCTTCGCGGCCTGATCGCCACCATCGGCCAGCAGCACGCCATGTCCGGCCAGGTCTCCGCCGCCTTCAGCTCATTCGAGGCCGTGCCGGTCGTGGTCGGACTGCTGGCCGGCGGCCTGCTTTCAAACCTGCTCGAAGGCGACAAGGCCGCACAGGGCGCCCACACCCTCTTCCTGGTCGGCGGCGTCCTCCTGGTCCTGGTCGCGCTCTACGGCGTGCTCAAGCCCCGCGCGGTTTTCGATAACGTGCATCGCGAGCGCGACGCCGCCGCGCGCCTAGTCGACGACCTCAAGCGGCTGGTGCGGCACACGCCGATCTACCCGGCGCTGCTGATCTGGCTGCTCTGGCAGTTCGTGCCGGGGTTCGGGACGCCGCTGCAGTACTACCTGCAGGACACGCTGAAGTTCAGCGACGCCCAGTACACCGCCTGGTTCGCGCTCTACTTCGCCGGCGCCGTGCCCGGCTTCGTCCTCTATGGCTATCTCTGCCGGCGCTTCGCGCTGCGCACCCTGCTGGTCTGGGGGACCATCCTGGCGCTGCCGATGATGCTGCCGCTGCTGATCCTGCACCAGAAGATCGGCGCGCTGGCGGTCGCCGCCCCCATGGGCGCGCTCGGCGGCATGGGCGGCGCGGCCTTCTTCGACCTGATCATCCGCTCGTGCCCAAAGGGCCTGCAAGGCTCGATGCTGATGGCCGCCGCCGGCGCCCTGGCCATCGACGGCCAGCTCGGCAACCTGCTCGGCACCACCCTCTACGACCATTTCCACAACTTCACCGTCTGCGTGATCGCGATGACCGTGACCAACGGGCTGATCCTGCCGGCGATCCTGCTGGTTCCGCGGGGCCTGATCGCTACGCCGGATGGGGTGGTGTCTGTCGCGGCTGTGGACGGGGAGGATGCGGCGGCAATCACTCCAGCGCTGTGAGGGCGGCGCTGATGTGCTCGGTATTCGTACGCGTCGCCAACCAACGAGGGGCTAACGTCTGATGCTGAATCAAAGCGGACGCTCGGAAGGTCTGCTTGCCGGGATGCCGTCAATGTCCGCTTCCGACCCAAAGCGGACACCGCGGTTCCACGTCGGCTGCGCGCCGAAGGCCTG